>NZ_JBFUHN010000020.1:0-85433 GCF_056402375.1 Variovorax sp. P4_B10
CGGGCCACGGACTCTCCATCGCGGACTGAAACGCGCTGCGCCTCGCGCCGAAGGAGCGCGACCGGACGATTCGCAGCTGGCATTTCGGTTTTCTACCAGGCTATCGCGTGACCCGCGATGCGTGAAACTGGCACGAAAGCGTTTGGGGCGCTGTTGTTCAGGGCGCGTGCACAGGACACCGGGTACTCCCCTCCGCGAATGTCCCCCGCTTCGCTCCTCCTTTATTTCGCTGCGGAGAGCACCCGGTGCCCTGTGCACGATGGACGCAGCGCTTGTGCGAGCCGATCAACGGCCGCTCTGAGCGATCACGCCGATGGTGTGCTCTGCGCAGCGAAATAAAGGAGGAGCGAAGCGGGGGACATTCGCGGAGGGGAGTACCCGGTGTCCTGTGCACGCGCCCTGAACAACAGCGCCCCAAACGCTTTCGTGCCAGTTTCACGCATCGCGGGTCACGCGATAGCCTGGTAGAAAACCGAAATGCCAGCTGCGAATCGTCCGGTCGCGCTCCTTCGGCGCGAGGCGCAGCGCGTTTCAGTCCGCGATGGAGAGTCCGTGGCCCGTTGCCTGTTGCCGCCGACGACATCATGTTTCTTCAGGTAGCGGATAAGACGCCAGCAGCTCGTGCCGGAACGGGCGCGTGAAGTGCGAGCGCACGAGCTTGAACTCCTGCGCCTTCCAGCGAATAGGGGGCAGGCATGGCGGGCGTGCGGCGCACTCGGTGTCTCGGGCAATCGTGACGTGCGGCGTCCATCCACGGACGCGGGAAACAAAGCCGGCCCGCAACAGGGCGCGTTGGAGATGGTCATGAAGCGCGCGCAGTCCTTCATGCTCGGCCGGTTGAACCACCGAAACACCGTTGGGCCAGGTGCATGAGCGGTTGAGGGTGAGTTCCAGCGGTGGCATGGCCACCTCGGCCAACGCGGCGCGCAGGCGCTGTTCGGCCGCTTCGTCCAGGTCATTGAGGTACTGGAGCGTCAGGTGCAGGCGTTCTTCGGGCGGGAACGTGCAGTTCCTCGGCCACCACCAGTCGTTGCAGTGCGCCTTGATCTCCGCCTGCACCCGCCGGCCGGGAAAGAGACCGATGAGAAGTTGCCGCCGGACCATGGATTCGTTCAGGATGCCGACGGCCACCAGTGCTCGGCCGTCGTCCGGATGACGCGTGCCGCCTGAACGCGGATGTCGTCCTTCTCGCTGCTGTCGCCATGGTCGTGGTCGCGGGCGACGCGAAAGGGCCAGGTCGAAAGCCGGCCTGCACGTTGACGCGGCTGCATCGGGTGCAGCCGGGAGAAAAATAGGACCTGCGCCGAGGGCGCGGGCGGATTGGCGGTGGTCATGAAGTCGCCTCGAATGTTGTTCTTGGAGACGACGTATTCTAGAGAAAATACTGTATTTATGTACAGTATATTTGCAGCCTATCGAGGGTCGCCAAGCAGGGCTTCGAGATCGATCGCCGCGGCCATCGCCTTGTAGCCGGCGTCGCCCGGATGCAGGTGATCGCCGGAATCCATCGACGCCTTCATGCGGATCGGGCGGGCCGGGTCGCGCAGCAGTGCGTCGAAGTCGACCACCGCGTCGAACGCGCCGCCCTCGCGGATCCAGCGGTTCACAGCCTGCCGCACCTTGTCCTTCTCCGGCGAGTGGTGGCCTTCGAGGCCCGTGCCTTCCAGCCCGCGTTCATTGGGCGGGATCGTGCCGGCCACGATGCGCACGTTGTGGGCATGGGCCATCTCGATCAGCTGGCGGAACCCCTGGATCAGTTCCTCCGCGCGCATCGCCGGCTCCTGCGGTGCGAACGGGCCGCCGGGCCAGCCGATGTCGTTGGTGCCCAGCAGCACGACCACGGTGCGAATGCCCGGCTGCGCGAACACGTCGCGGCCCGCGCGCTCCAGCGCGGCGCGGCCCATGCCGTCCTTCATCAGGCGGCCGCCGGAGATGCCCGCGTTCAGTACGCCGACGCCGCGCCCGGCCAGGCGCTCGGCCAGCGCATCGGGCCAGCGGGTGTTGGCGCCGGGCGTGGCGCCGTTGCCGTCGGTCAGCGAGTCGCCCAGCGCGACGACGGTGGCCGGCGGCTTCGGCGTTTCCACGATCAGGCCGCTGACGTAGACGCGGGTGCTCCATGGCGACGCCGCAGGCGGCATCCTGGCGGCGCCGGTCAGGTCGCCGTTGACCACGTACGCAATTTCGCGGGCATCGAAATGAAAGCCCGCGGGCTGGCTGGGTTTCGGCAGGTAGAGCGACACGGCGACTTCGCTGAGCGCAGCCAGCGGCAACTCCACCGGGTCGCTGACCAGCCGTGCGCCGGGCGGCACGGTGACCTCGGCTTGTCCGCCGAAACGAAGCGCCCGGTCGGTGCCTTCGACGATCGCCGAGCCTTCTGCATGGCGCGCCACACGCGCCGCGCCGATGTAAAGCGGCGTCGTGCCGCCTTCATTGCTGATCACCACGCGCAGCCTGGCGCCGCCGATGCTCAGGCGCGCCACCTGGCGAATCGTCTGCCGGTTGAGCTGGAAGGGCAGGCCGCTCGGCAGCACGAAGTCGCCGCCCCAGGTGGGCTGGGTGCTGGCCATCCAGCTGGGGCTCCAGTACGCCGGTGCGCGCGGTGCGGCCGTTTCCGCGGTCGATGCGGCGGCGATGCCCGCCAGGGTCAGCGCCACGGCGCCGTGCTTGAGGATCGATCCGAGGGCCGATGCATTCATGTGCGTATCCTTGAAAGTGAAGCGATGCCTCGACTTTCATGCATGCAAGTGCGGATGGGTAGATGGCAGAATTGCATCCAATACATTCCATATTCGAATACATCGTGGACACCTTGCGCGCCCTCTCGGCTTTCGTGCACAGCGTCGAGCTGGGCAGCCTCTCGGGCGCGGCCCGCGCGCTGGACACCACCCAACCCACGATCAGCAAGCTGGTCGCGGGCCTGGAGCGCTCGCTGGGCGTGCGCCTGCTGCGGCGCGCCGCCACCGGCCTGAGCCTGACCGAGGAAGGGCAGCGTTTTCACGAGCGCGCCCGCCGCGTGCTGGAGGACTACGGCGACGCCGTGGCCGGCGCGCGCGAGCAGGTCCAGCAGCCGCGGGGCCTGCTGCGCATGAGCGCGCCGGTCACCATGGGCCAGCGGCATCTCAACGCGTTGGCGGTGGAGTTCCTGCGGCTGTACCCGGACATCGAACTCGAACTGGTGCTGGACGACCGCTTCGTCGATCCGCGGGAGGAGCGCATCGACGTCTCGCTGCGCGTGGGCGGATCGCTGCCGCCGGACCTGGTCGCGCGCCACCTCGGCACATGGCCGCGCGTGCTCGTCGCGTCACCGGCCTACGTGGCCTCGCGCGGCAAGCCGCGCAAGCCGCAGGATCTTCTGGCCCACGACTACCTGCGCTATGCCGCGGGCGACGAAGGCGTTCTGCTGCAGGGGCCGGACGGCGCAGCGACCGTGCCGGTGCGCAGCCGCTACCGCGTGAACAACGCGGTGGCCCTGCTGGACAGCGTGCTCGGGGGCGCCGGCATTTCGCTCCAACCCACATGGATGGTGGCAGACCTGCTGGCCGAGGGCCGCCTGGTGCGCGTGCTCGGCCGCCACACCGGACCGGCGCAGGAGGTACACCTGCTGTACGCCCCGCGCCGCCACCAGCCGCTGCGGGTGCGCGTGCTGGTGGACTTCCTGGCAGAGCGCGTGGCGCAGCTGCCGGGAGCGGCCCGCTCGCCGGCTCGGTCGGGCGGCCAGCGCAGGTAGGTGCTGTGCAGCAGGCGCGGGGTTATTCCACCCGGACTTCGAAATACGCTTCGTCGGCCTCGCCGAGCGCGCGGAAGCCGGCCGTCTTGGCCGCTTCGTAGGCCTTGGCCCAACTGGCAGCGAGTGCGATCTCGTCCTTGGTGAGTTCGTCGGCACTCGACTCGCTGGCGTTCTCGAAGGCCTTCAGAGCCTGTTCGACGCGGTCGCCCAGCAGCTTGTCGAGTTCGCGCCGGAAGCGGGACTCCGCGGTGGCGATGACATCGGGTGGGGCGTCGGGGAAGTCGACCAGGTTCACGGTGTAGCTCATGGCCGGATGCTACGTGATGGCTGTGACCCGCGATGGGCGCGAGTGCGGGATTCCACCAAGGTTTTGCAGCCGCCGGTGCGGCGCATACTGGCGCCAAAGCCGCATGCCGGCCCCTTCGGGGTCCAGAGCGACTGTCAGGAGGCACGCATTGCAGCGAACCGACATTGCCAACCCGGCCTATTTCCACAAGGTCGTCGATTGCCAGTACGCCTGTCCGGCGCACACCCCCGTCCCTGAATACATCCGCATGATCGCGCAGCGCCGCTACAGCGACGCCTACATGATCAACTGGGTTTCCAACGTCTTTCCCGGCATCCTGGGGCGCACCTGCGACCGGCCTTGCGAGCCGGCCTGCCGGCGGGGGCGGGTGGAGGAAAGCAACGCCAAGGATCCTGAGCCTGTGGCGATCTGCCGGCTCAAGCGCGTGGCGGCCGACATGAAGGACGACGTGCGTGCACGCATGCCGAAGCTGGCGCCGAAGAACGGCAAGCGTGTCGCCTGCATCGGCGCGGGGCCGGCCTCGCTCACCGTGGCGCGCGACCTGGCGCCGCTGGGCTACGAGGTGACGGTGTTCGACGGCGAGGCCAAGGCCGGCGGTTTCATCCGCACGCAGATACCGCGCTTTCGCCTGCCGGAGTCGGTGATCGACGAGGAGACGGGCTACATCCTGGACCTGGGCGTCGAATTCCGCGGCGGCGAGCGCATCGGCTCGATGAAGGCGTTGATGGCCGAGGGATGGGACGCGGTCTTCGTCGGCTGCGGCGCGCCGCGCGGGCGCGACCTCGATGCGCCCGGCCGCCAGGAAGCCGCAGCCAGCATCCACATCGGCATCGACTGGCTCAATTCCGTCTCCTTCGGTCACGTCGGCAGCATCGGCCAGCGGGTGATCGTGCTGGGCGGCGGCAACACGGCGATGGACTGCTGCCGGTCGGCCCGCCGCCTGGGCGGCACCGACGTGAAGGTCATCGTGCGCAGCGGCTTCGAGGAAATGAAGGCCTCGCCCTGGGAAAAGGAGGACGCCCAGCATGAAGGCATTCCGATCATCGACTTCCATGTGCCCAAGGCCTTCGTGCACGAGGAGGGCAGGCTGCTGGGCATGCGTTTCGAAATCGTCCGTGCCGCGTACGACGAGCATGGCGGCCGCACGCTGGTGCCCACGGGCGAGCCGGACGCCTACTTCGAATGCGATGAAGTGCTGGTTGCGGTGGGCCAGGAGAACGCCTTCCCGTGGATCGAGCGCGATTGCGGCATCGCCTTCGACAAGTGGGGCCTGCCGACGCTGGACAAGGACACCTTCCAGTCGACGGTGCCCAACGTGTTCTTCGGCGGCGATGCGGCCTTCGGCCCCAAGAACATCATCACGGCCGTGGCCCACGGCCACGAGGCTGCGGTGTCGATCGACAAGCTGCTGCGTGCCGAACCGGTCTACGTTCGCCCGGCGCCCATGACCAACCTGGTGTCGCAGAAGATGGGCATCCACGAGTGGAGCTACGATAACGACACCTCCAACGACCTGCGCTACAAGGTGCCGTGGGCCAAGGCCGAGATGGCGCTGGCCAGCATCCGGGTGGAGGTGGAGCTGGGCTTCGACGCCGCCACCGCCTTCAAGGAGGCCGAGCGCTGCCTGAACTGCGACGTGCAGACCGTGTTCACCGAGGCCGCCTGCATCGAATGCGATGCCTGCGTGGACATCTGCCCAATGGACTGCATCAACTTCACCGCCAACGGCGAGGAAGCTGAACTGCGCACCCGGCTCAAGGCGCCGGCGCTCAACCTGGCGCAGGACCTGTACGTGTCCGGCGGGCTCAAGACGGGCCGCGTGATGGTCAAGGACGAGGACGTCTGCCTGCACTGCGGCCTGTGCGCCGAGCGCTGTCCCACGGGGGCCTGGGACATGCAGAAGTTCCTGCTGAAGATGACGCCGGCGGGGCAGGGGCATGCGCAGGAGGTGGCCGCATGAGCGCCGTACGGCCGCCCGAAGGCGCGAAGGCCCCCTCGGGGGGCAGCGAAGCACACGAAGTGGCAAGCGTGGTGGGGGTCATTCCGCAGATCGAGGCGGTCAACGACTTCGTCATCAAGTTCGCCAACGTCAACGGCTCGGGTTCGGCCTCGGCCAACGAGCTGTTCGCCAAGGCCATCCTGCGCATGGGCGTGCCGGTGAGTCCGCGCAACATCTTCCCGAGCAACATCCAGGGCCTGCCGACCTGGTACGAGGTGCGCGTGACCGAGCGGGGCCACCTGGGGCGGCGCGGCGGCACCGACATGATGGTGGCGATGAACCCGCAGACCTGGGACGCCGACGTGGCCGAGCTGGAGCCCGGCGGCTATCTCTTCTACGACAGCACGCGGCCGCTGCCGCCCTCGAAATTCCGCGACGACATCCGCATCATCGGCATGCCGCTGACCGAGATCTGCAACGCGGTCTATCACGACCCGCGGCAGCGCCAGCTCTTCAAGAACATCGTCTACGTGGGCGCGCTGGCGATCCTGCTGGGCATCGAGCCCGAGGTGGTCGAGAAGCTGTTCGGCGAGCAGTACAAGGGCAAGGAGAAGCTGCTGGCTTCCAACGTGCAGGCGCTGCACCTGGGCTGCGACTTCGCGCGCGAGAACCTGCGCGAGCCCGTGGGGCTGCGGGTGCGGCGCGCCGATGGCGTGGGCGACCGGATCTTCGTCGACGGCAACAGCGCCGCAGCGTTGGGCTGCGTGTACGGCGGCGCCACGGTGGCCGCCTGGTATCCGATCACGCCTTCGTCCTCGGTGGCCGAGGCCTTCCAGAAGTACTGCGCGAAGTTCCGTGTCGACCCGGCCACCGGCCAGAACCGCTTCGCCATCGTGCAGGCAGAGGACGAGCTGGCCTCCATCGGCATGGTGGTCGGGGCAGGGTGGAACGGCGCACGCGCCTTCACGGCAACCTCGGGGCCGGGCATTTCGCTGATGGCCGAGTTCATCGGCCTGGCCTACTTTGCCGAGATTCCCGTCACGCTCATCAACGTGCAGCGCGGCGGCCCTTCCACCGGCATGCCAACGCGCACCCAGCAGGCCGACATCCTGTGTTGCGCCTACGCCTCGCACGGGGACACCAAGCACGTGCTCCTGTTTCCCGAGGACCCGCACGAGTGCTTCGAGCACGCGGCGGCGGCGCTGGACCTGGCCGACCGGCTGCAGACGCCGGTGTTCCTCATGACGGACCTGGACATCGGCATGAACCAGCGCCTGTGCGAGCCCTTTGCATGGGACGACAGCAAGGCCTACGACCGCGGCAAGGTCATGAGCGCCGAAGAGCTCGAGGCGGGCCGCGACTTCGGCCGCTACAAGGACGTGGACGGCGACGGCATCCCCTGGCGCACGCTGCCGGGCACGCACCCGACCAAGGGCAGCTACTTCACCCGCGGCACGACGCGCGATGCCTACGCCCGGTATTCGGAGCGCGGGCCGGACTACATCTACAACATGGAGCGGCTGCTGAAGAAGTTCGCGACCGCGGCCACGCTGGTGCCGCAGCCCGTGCTCCGGCCGGCCGCCGAGAAGACCGACCTGGGCGTGATCTATTTCGGCTCGACCAGCCCGTCGATGCACGAGGCGCTGGAAACCCTGCAGGAACGCGGCATCCACCTGGACGCGCTGCGGCTGCGCGCCTTTCCCTTCCCGGACAGCGTGGTGCAGTTCCTGGCGCAGCACGCGCAGGTGTTCGTGGTCGAGCAGAACCGCGACGCCCAGATGCGCAGCCTGCTGGTCAACGAGCTGGACATCGATCCCGCCCGGCTGGTCCGGGTGCTGCACTTCGACGGCACACCCATCACGGCGCGCTTCATCGTGCAGGCCATCGGCACGCACCTGCAGACGCAGGCATCCGGCGCCGCCGATACGAAGGAACCTGCATGACCTACCTCGCCAAGCCCCGGCTGCACCACCCGACGCTGGCCACCAACAAGGTCGGCTACACGCGGCGCGACTACGAGGGCAAGATCTCCACGCTGTGCGCCGGCTGCGGGCACGACTCGATCTCCGCCGCCATCATCGAGGCCTGCTGGGAGCTGGACATCGAACCCCATCGGGTGGCCAAGCTCTCGGGCATCGGCTGCAGTTCCAAGACGCCGGATTATTTCCTGGGCGCGTCGCACGGCTTCAACACGGTGCACGGCCGCATGCCCAGCGTGCTGACCGGCGCCAACCTGGCCAACCGCGACCTGCTGTACCTGGGCGTTTCGGGGGACGGGGATTCGGCTTCCATCGGCCTGGGCCAGTTTGCCCACGCCATGCGGCGCGGCGTGCGGATGGCGTACATCGTGGAAAACAACGGGGTCTACGGCCTGACCAAGGGCCAGTTTTCGGCCACCGCCGACCAGGGGTCCAAGAGCAAGAAGGGCGTCGTCAACACCGACAACCCGGTGGACCTTGTGGCCATGGCGCTGCAGTTGGGCGCCAGCTACGTGGGACGCGGCTTTTCGGGTAACAAGGCGCAACTTGTGCCACTGATCAAGGGCGCGATCAGCCACGGCGGGGCCGCCTTCATCGATGTGGTCAGCCCCTGCGTCGCGTTCAACAACCACCCCGGCAGCACCAAGAGCTACGACTACGTCCGCGAGCACAACGAGGCGGTGAGCCGCATCGACTTCATCAGCGGGCGGGAGGAAATCACCGTCGACATGGTGCCGGGCGAGGTGATGGACGTGCGCCAGCACGACGGCACGCTGCTGCGGCTGCGCAGCCTGCACCCCGACTACAACCCCGGCGACCGCTACGCCGCCATGGCCTACATGCAGCGGCACCACGAGATGGGGGAGGTGGTGACCGGCCTGCTCTACGTCGATCCGCTGGCCACCGACCTGCATACGGCGCTCAATACCAGCGACCGGCCGCTCAACGCGCTGGGGCCGGCCGAGCTCTGCCCCGGCGCCCGGGCGCTGGAACGGCTCAACGCCTCCTTGCGCTAAGCGAGCGGCGGCGGCACCATTGGCGCTAATTTCCGGAGGGCGCACCATGGCCGAGCGCACCGTTTTCCAGTCCATCTCGCGCAAGCATGTGACCAGCCTTGGCCCGCAGGCCAGCGCGCGCGATGCCGCATGCGTGATGACGCGCGCCAACTGCGGCAGCGTGCTCGTCATGGAGCTGCCGGACACCCTGCTGGGCATCCTGACCGAGCGCGACCTGATGACCCGGGTGCTGGCCCGGGGACTCGACCCCGATCGCACGGCGGTGCACGAGGTCATGACGCCCAACCCGATCTGCGTACCGTCGGAGACGCTGGTGTCCGATGCCGTCGTGCTGATGCTCGAGAGGGGATTCCGCCATCTGCCGCTGATGTCGGGGACGAAGATCCTGGGGGTGTTCTCGATGCGCGATGCACTGCCGCGGGAGATCGGCACGGCCCTCAGCCAGGCCGAATTCAACGAGCAGGTGAACGACGTTCTGGGCTGAGGAGCCGTCGACGCGGCCCTCAGGCCTGCTTGCGCATCGCGAAGCAGGCGCCCGCCACCAGGATGAAGGCCCCGATGATCACCTTCTGCCATGTGCTGGGCACGCCCGCCAGGATCAGCACGTTGTTGATCAGCGTGACCAGCACCACGCCGAGCAGCGTGCCGCCCACGGTGCCGCTGCCGCCCGTGATGCGCGCGCCGCCGAGGATCACGGCGGCGATCACGTCCAGCTCGTTGCCCACCAGGTCGAACGGATTGGCCAGCCGCGTGCTCGACACATGCACGATGCCCGCCAAGCCCGACAGGAAGCCCGCGTACGCGAACACGAAGACGTGAACGGTGCGCAGGTTGTAGCCCAGCCGCTCCGCAATCGCCAGGCTGCCGCCGATGGCGTACACGGCGCGGCCGATGAGCGTGCGATTCAGCAGCCACCAGGTCAGCAGCGCCGCGCCGGCCAGCACCAGCACGGTGGCCGGCAGCACCGCATGCAGACCCTGCGGCGTGTCGAAGCGCCAGAGCGCGAGCTTGCCGAAGGCGTCCATCGGCAGCGGCACGTTCATGAAGAACACCGTGCCGACGAAGGTCAGCAGGATGCCGCGGTACAGGTACTGCGTGCCGATGGTCACGATCAGCGAAGGCGCCTTGAGCCAGTGCACCAGCAGGCCGTTGAGCACGCCGAGCAGGGCACCGCTCACCGCACCCGCCACCAGTAGCAGCGCGATCGGCGCTTCCGGAAAGTGGTTCAGCACGAGCTTGGTGATGCTGTACATCGTGAGCGCGGCAATCGCCGCGAACGACACGTCGATGCCGCCCGCGGCCAGCACGATCAGCACGCCGAGCGCGAACAGGCCCAGCACCGTGCAGGCACGCACGATGTCGAACAGCACCGGCAACTGGAAGAAGCTCGGGTTGATCGCGCCCACCACCAGGCTCACCAGCACGATCAGCGCCAGTGTGAAGGCCGAGGGGCGCTGTGCGAGCCAGTGGCGCCAGGACGTGCGGGCCCGGGGCTCGGGGGCTGCGGGCACGGCGGTGGCGTGCGCTTGCATGGTGGAAGCCGTCATGAGAATGCGGGGGAGGGAGTGTCTGAAACCAGCGCACGGTACAGCTCGCTTTCGGCCAGCCCCTGCGCGTCGAAGTCGTGGGCGATGCGGCCCTTGCGCATCAGCAGGATGCGGTCGCAGTTCTGCAGCAGTTCCTGCAGGTCGTCGCTGACCAGGATCACGCCCAGCCCCTGCTCGGCCAGCCGCTGCACGATGCGGTAGATGGTGTCTTTCGAGCCGACGTCCACGCCCACGGTCGGGCCGTGCAGGATCAGCACTCGCGGATCGATGGCGAGCCAGCGGCCGATGAGCACGCGCTGCTGGTTGCCGCCCGAGAGCGACTGCACGGGGCGGTCCACGTCGGGCGTGGCGATCTGCAGGTCGGCCACGGTGCGTTCGGCCAGCGCCTGGCACTGGCGTGCATCGAGCGCGCCGAAGCGACCGCGCAGGCGGCTGAGCACGGCCGTGACGATGTTGTCGCGGATCGGCTTGTCGAGAAAGAGGCCTTCGCTGAGCCGGTCTTCGGGCACGTAGCCGATGCCCTGGCGGATGCCGTCGGCCGGTGTCTTCAGCGTGATGGCTTTCGATGCGAGCGAGATGCGGCCGCGGTCCGCGGCCTGCACGCCCGCGAGCGCCATCGCCAGTTCGTTGCGCCCCGAGTCCAGGAGCCCGGTGATGCCCAGGATCTCGCCCTTGTGCAGCGTGAAGCCCACGTCGCTGAACTGCGCGCCTCGGCCCAGCGCCTCGACCTTCAGCAGCACGTCGCCGTCGTGCGAGCGGTGGCGATAGCGCGCGCCGTCAAGCTGCTTGCCGGTCATCCAGTGCGCGAGCTCGGCCTTGGTGAAGTCCTTGATCGAGCCCTGCGCGACCTTGGTGCCGTCGCGGAACACGATGGCCTGGCCGCCCATGGCCATGCACTCGTCGAGCTTGTGGCTCACGAACAGCACCGCCACGCCCTGCGCGCGCAGCGCCTCGACCACGTGCACGAGGTTGTCCACCTCCTTCTGCGTGAGCGAGGTGGTGGGCTCGTCCATGATGACCATGCGCGCGCGCGTGGCCACGGCGCGCGCGATCGCCACCAGCTGGCGCGTGGCGATCGGCAGCTCGTCGACGCGGCGCGCGAGGAACGCGGCGTCTGTCGGCAGCTTCACCGTCTCCAATGCGCGCACGGCCGTGGCCGCCACCGCCTTGCGGTCGAAACGCCGTGCCAGCTTGCCGCTGGTGCTCACCAGCTGCTCGCTGAGCGCGACGTTCTCGGCCACGCTCATGTTCGGCAGCAGGGACAGGTCCTGGTAGACCGTCTCGATGCCGAGCGTGAGCGCCTGAAGCGGCGACAACGCATCGTGCGGCCTGCCGTCGATCACGATGCGGCCCTGGCTCGGCGGCTGCGCGCCCGAGATGATCTTGATCAGCGTGCTCTTGCCGCAGCCGTTCTCGCCGAGCAGGTGGTAGATCTCGCCGGCCTCGATCGTCAGGTCGATGCCGCGCAGTGCATGCACGCCCGCGAAGCGCTTGTGCACGTCCTGCACTTCGAGAAAGACGCGGCGCCCCGCCGGCGCGGCTGGGGCATGCGTGGAAGGCGCTGCTGCAAGGGTCATGGTTCGCAGGCTCAGAAAGCGTACTTCTTGTAGTTCTGCTTGTCGACCTCGACCCAGGCCTGGCCGGTGACGATGACGCCGGCGCCCGGTCCCTTCTTGACCGAGACCTTGTTGTAGCCCGGCACGCCCATGTCGGCGCCATCGGCGATGGTCTTGCCGTCGATCAGCATCTTGGCCGCCTTGTTCATGACGAGGCCGGCATCCTTCGGATCCCAGAAGGCGATGCCGCCGACCGCGCCCGACTCGAGGAACTTGGCCGCCTCGCTGGGCAGGCCCGTGCCGAACACGCAGACCTTGCCCTGCAGGCCCGCTTCTTCCACGGCGCGGCCGATGCCCAGCACGTCGAGCGACGACGAGCCCTGGAAGCCCTTCAGGTCGGGGTGCTTGCGCAGCATCTCCTTGGCCTTGCCGTAGGCCTTCTCGGCATCGTTGAGCGATTCGTTCTTGGCATCGACCAGCTGCATCTTGGGGTACTTCTTCGCGTTCGAGGCGCCGCCGTCGGCCCACTGCACCTGCGACTGGCTGCCGAGCGAGCCGACGAGCGAGGTCCACTTGCCCTGCTGGCCCATGCAGGCCGAGAGGCGCTCGTTGATGCGCGCGCCGTAGGCCGTGTTGTCGAAGGCCTCGATGTCGACCATGGTGTTCTTCTGGTTGTCGGCCTCGTGCGTCACGACCTTGATGCCGCGCTCCATCGCACGCTTGAGCACCGGCTCCAGCGTGGGCGGATCCATCGAGACCACGGCGATGGCGTCGACCTTCTTGGCCACCAGGTCTTCCACCAGGCGCTGCTGCTGCGCGGCGTCCGACTGGGCCGGGCCGATCTGGCGCGTGGACACGCCTGGCGTGTTCGCGCCGAATTCCTTCACGCCCACTTCCATGCGGTTGAACCAGCTGATGCCCGTGATCTTGACCACGGTGACGATGTCTTGCGGCTTGCCCTGTGCGTGCAGCGCCGAGGCGAAAGCCACGGTGGTCAGCGCGAGTACGGTGCAGGCGATCTTTGTTTTCTTCAGCATTGTGTTGTCTCCTAGCCCTCGGGGTTTCTTTGCGTCGCGCCAGGAGGGAGCTGGTGCGGCGGTGCGCTGGTGCGCGAAGTGGAAAGAAAGACGCGCAGGTCCTGCAGGCCGAAGCGCCCGTAGGCCAGGAAGAACAGCAGCAGCAGGCCCCAGGCGCAGTCGCGGAAGAAGTTGGAAATGCCCAGCAGGTTGAAGGTGCTCGACAGCAGCTGCAGCGCCACCGCCGAGAAGAACAGGCACACCATGCGCCCGTAGCCGCCCTGCGGCCGGACGCCCGCCATCACCGTGATGAGGATGGCGATCAGCAGGTAGGAGTTGCCGTAGTCCGACTTCACGCTCGCGGTGCGCGCGGCGATGATCACGCCGGCCACGGCCGCGAGCAGCCCGCACAGCGCGTAGGTCGCGATCAGCATGCGGGCCTGCGAGATGCCGGCGTAGCGTGCCGCCTTGGCGTTGGTGCCGAGCAGGAACAGGCGGATGCCGAAGGGGCTCTGCCGCAGCAGCCAGCCGACGGCCAGCAGCATGACGAGGAAGATCACGAATGGAATCGGCACGCCCAGCACCATCTCGTTGCCGATGGCAGAGAGCGCCTCGGCATCGCCCACGCGCAGGCTGGAGCCGCCGGTGAGCACCACTGCCAGGCCGGTGTAGAGCAACTGCGTGCCCAGCGTGCAGAGGATGGGCGTGAGACCGGCGCGCGCGATCAGCATGCCGTTGAGCAGCCCGCCGGCCAGGCCCACCGCGAGTGCGATGGCGGCAAACCAGCCGGTGTAGAGCCACGGCGACACATCGGGCGCGGCCAGCTGCGGCGCGAGCGTGGCGGCCACCACGCCCGCCAGGTTGGCCAGTGCCACGCCCGACAGGTCGATGCCGCCGTTGCCCGAGATCATCGACAGCGCCACGCCCATGGCCAGCAGGCCGAGTTCGGGCAGCTGGCCGCCCATGGACTGGAAGTTGTAGACGTCGAGGAAGTCGCCCTTGGAGAGCACCGTCGCCACCACGAGGATGAGGACGTTGATGCCGACCAGGAAGTTGAGTTCGCGGTCTGAAAACTTGAGCTTCATGGGCTGGGTCCTGTCAGGCGGCGCGGCCCAGCAGCGCATCGACCTCGGCGCGCGTGGGCATCGAGGGCGCCGTGCCGGCACGCGTCACCGAGATGGCCGCAACGGCCGCGCCGAAGCGCGCAGCCTCGCGGGCGGTCGCGCCTTCGGCCAGCGCGGCCGCGAAACCGCCGTTGAAGGCGTCGCCCGCGCCGGCGGTTTCCTTCACCGCACCGGCACGGAACACCGGAATGTGCTCGGAGCCGCTGGCGCTGTGCAGCAGGGCACCTTTGTCGCCGAGCGTGATGAGCGCGCAGCCCACGCCCTTGGCGAGGAAGAAGTCGCCCGCGCGGCGCGCGTCCTCGATGGTTTCGACGGGCATGCCACTGAGGGCCGCGGCTTCATGCTCGTTGGGCGTGATGTAGTCGCACAGCGCGTAGAGCGCGTCGTCGAAGGGCAGGGCGGGCGCGGGGTTGAACACGGTGACCGTGCCGGCTTCGCGCGCAATCTCCAGCCCGCGCCGTGCGGCGGCGGCCGGCTGCTCGAGCTGGGTGACGAACACGCGTGCGCCGCGGATCGCATCGGCTGCCGCATCGACGTCGGCGGCATCGATCAGCGTCGCGGCGCCCGGCACCACGATGATGGCGTTGTCGCCGGTGACTTCATGCACGTAGATGAACGCCGCGCCGGTCGGCTGCGCCGTCACCTGCGGTGCGCGCGGCGTGATGCCTTCGCGCGACCACAGGGCGAGCGCGTCGTTGCCGAAGGCGTCCTGCCCCAGCTTGGAGATGAACGTGACCCCGGCGCCCGCGCGCGCGGCCGCCACGGCCTGGTTCGATCCCTTGCCGCCGGGGCCCATCGCGAAGCCCGAGCCGGCGATGGTCTGGCCCACGCCCGGAAGGCTGGACGCGCGAAACGCGAGGTCGGCAACGAAGATGCCGAGCACGGCCACGCCGTGCTGCCTGGAAGTGACGACGGTCATGGGGTCAGTCCTGCGGCGCGAGCACGCCCTTTTTGAAGATGAAGCAGCCGTAGAAGCGGCGCTCGCCGGTCGCGATCACGCAGTAGGCGCGGCGCGCGGCTTCGTAGAAGGCGAAGCGTTCGATGGCGCCGAGCGGACGCGAGCGACCTTCGGCCGCATCGATCTCGCGCTGCATTTCCTGCTGTACCGGCGGGATCTCGTTCGGCTGGCCCATGATTTCCATGCGGCGTGCCGGATCGTCCACCGCCTCGTCCAGCGGCAGCACCGACAGGATCGCGTGGGCCGCTTCTGTGGTGCCGACGCCGTCGATGCGCAGCAGCCGGCCCAGCGTGGTCTGGCGCGCCACCGAATCGGCCGGAAAGTTGGCGTCGCACAACACCAGTTCGTCGCCATGGCCCATGGCGCGCAAGGCGTACAGCACGTCGGCATTGAGCAGCGGGTGGATGGACTTCAGCATGCGGACTCCTGGCGATGGAACGGTTCGGTTGGCTGCGATCTTAGGGAAAGAAAACGTTTGCGCAAACGTTTGCTATTCGGGGATTTCCCTTGGTTTTCGAAGCTTTGGCGGCCTTGCCGGCGTTCATTCGCCATAGGGAATCCAGATGTTCTTGACCTGCGTGGCATGCCGCAGGAACAGCGGGCCTTCGGCGGCCGCGCCGTCGTGCCAGTCGGTGGCCAGGCCGTGGTCGACCAGCGTGCGCTTGAGGTTGCCAATAGACAGTCGCTCGGCGGTGCGCGACAGCTCCTTCGCGCCGAAGGCCCACAGCGCATCGACGTCGTCGTGCTCGGCCAGCGTCTGCGCAAGGCCGGCGGCGGGGCCGGTCACGAGGTTGAGCACGCCGGCCGGCAGGTCGGAGGTCTCGAGCACCTGGTAGAAGTCGGTCACGATCAGCGGGTGCTTCTCGCTCGGCACGATCACCGTGCGGTTGCCCATGGCGAGCAGCGGCGCGAACAGGCTCACGAAGGACAGCAGCGGCGCCTCGTCGGGGCACACCACGCCGACCACGCCGATGGCCTCGATGGTGGCGAGCGCCACGCCGCGCAGCGGGGGCACATGCACCGTGCCTTCGTACTTGTCGGCCCACGCACCGTAGGCGAAGAGGCGGCTCACGGCGGCGTCGACTTCGGTCTGCGCGGCGCGCGTGGACACGCCGGTCAAACTCGTGAGGCGCGCGGCGAATTCGCCGGCGCGTGCCGAGAGGTTTTCGGCCAGGTAGTAGAGCGCCTGGGCGCGGCGGTGCGGCGTGGCGCTCGACCAGGCCGCGGCGGCGCGCGCGGCGGCCACGGCGTTGCGGATGTCCTTGCGGTTGCCGGTGCCCACCTCGCCGAGCCGCTGGCCGGCGGCGGAGAACACGGGGTGCGAGAGCTCGCCGTCGGGGCGCACCTGCTTGCCACCGATGAACAGCTTGGCCGTGCGGTCGATGGTCGGGGGCCCCGCGGCGACTGGCGCCTTGTCCGTTTCGTTCGCGGCTTCCGCAGTCGCAATTGCCGAACGCGGCTTGCGCTCTGCCCACGCGCGCGGCTTCAGGTATTCGTAGCAGCCTTCGCGCCCGCCTTCGCGGCCGTAGCCCGATTCGCGGTAGCCGCCGAAGCCTACGCCCGCGTCGAACAGGTTGGTCGCGTTGACCCACACCACGCCGGCCTGCAGCTGCGGTGCGATGCCCAGTGCAAGGCCGATGGTCTCGCTCCACACACTGGCCGCGAGCCCGTAGCGCGTATTGTTGGCCAGCGCCACGGCCTCGTCGGGCGTGCGGAAGGTCATGGTCACCAGCACCGGGCCGAAGATCTCTTCGGTCGCCACGGTGGAGGCCGGATGCACGCCCGTCAGCAGCGTGGGCGGAAAGAAGCTGCCGCCCGCGGGCAGCGCGCCCGGTGGCTGGTAGCAGGCCGCGCCTTCGCGCACGCCGGTGGCCACCAGCGAACGCACGCGTTCGAGCTGCGAAGGGTCGATCAGGCTGCCGATGTCGATCGCCTTGTCCAGCGGCAGGCCCACGCGCAGGCTCTGCATGCGGCGCTTGAGGCGTTCGATGAAGTCGGCCGCAATGCCTTCCTGCAGCAGCAGCCGCGAGCCGGCGCAGCACACCTGGCCCTGGTTGAACCAGATGGCATCGACCACGCCTTCCACGGCGGCATCGATGTCGGCATCGTCGAACACGATGAAGGGCGACTTGCCGCCCAGCTCCAGCGTGAGCGACTTGCCCGAACCGGCGGTGGCTTCGCGGATCCGGCGGCCCACGTCGGTCGAGCCGGTGAAGGCGATCTTGTCAACGCCTTCGTGCGCCACCAGCGCCGCGCCCGTGGCGCCGTCGCCGGTCACCACGTTCAGCACGCCGGCGGGCAGGCCGGCCTGCGCCGCCAGTTCGGCGAACAGCAGCGCGCTGAGCGGTGTGAACTCCGCGGGCTTGAGCACCACCGTGTTGCCCAGCGCGAGGGCGGGCGCGATCTTCCAGGCCAGCATCAGCAGCGGAAAGTTCCAGGGAATGATCTGGCCGATCACGCCCAGCGGCACCTGGTCGGCGAACTCGCGCGCCTGCAGCTGGGCCCAGCCGGCGTGGTGATAGAAGTGGCGCGCCACCAGCGGCACGTCGAGGTCGCGGGTCTCGCGGATCGGCTTGCCGTTGTCCAGCGCCTCGACCACCGCGAGCAGGCGCGCATGGCGCTGCACCATGCGCGCCAGGGCATACAGATGCCGTGCACGGCCGTGGCCGCCGAGCGCCAGCCAGCCGGGCTGCGCGGCGCGCGCCGCGGCGACGGCGGCATCCACGTCCTGCGCGGACCCTTGTGCAATGGCGGCGAGCCGTTGGCCGGTGGCCGGTTCGGCCGTGTCGAAATGCGGGCCGGCCGATGCGGCGGTGAAGCGCCCGCCGATGAAATGGCCGAAGCCCTCCGCATGGCGCGCGAGCCATTGGCGGGCGTCGGTGTCGTTCTCTGGCGCGGGGCCGTAGTCCATGGTGTCGAAATAGCGTGCGACGCTGCTGTTGCTGTTGCTGTTGCTGCTGCTCATCGGGTCATCCGATCGGGTGGCGGTGGAAGGCCGAGTAGCGGCCCGTGACGTGGTGTTCCAGCTGGCGCTCGATGTCGGCCAGCAGGGTGGAGGCGCCGATGCGGAACAGCTCGGGCTCGAGCCAGGCGCGGCCCAGCTCTTCCTTCATGAGCACCTGGTAGTCGAGCGCGGTCTTGGCGGTGGAGACACCGCCGGCGGGCTTGTAGCCCACGCGAAAACCCGTGCGGGCTTCGTACGCGCGAATCATGCGCAGCATCACCAGCGTGACCAGCGGCGTGGCGTTCACGCCTTCCTTGCCGGTGGAGGTCTTGATGAAATCGGCGCCGGCCATCATGCAGACCATCGAGGCCTTGGCCACGTTGCGCAGCGTCCTGAGCTCGCCCGTCGCGAGGATGGCCTTGACGTGGGCATCGCCCGCGGCGAGGCGGAAGTCGCGCATCTCGTCGTAGAGCTTGCGCCATTGGCCGGTGAGCACGTGTTCGCGCGTGATGACGATGTCGATCTCGGCCGCGCCGTCGCGCACCGAGGCCTCGATCTCCTTGAGCTTGAGCTCGTGCGGAATCAGCCCGGCCGGAAAACCCGTCGACACGGCCGCCACCGGAATGCCGGAGCCCGCGAGCGCATCGACAGCCGTGGCCACGAAGCGGTGATAGACGCAGACCGCCCCGGTGTGCAGCGCGCGGTCCGCAAAGCCCAGCGCGGCCAGCAGGTCGGGCCGCACGGGGGTCACGGCCTTGGCGCAGAGCCTGCGCACGCGCTCGGCCGTGTCGTCACCATTGAGCGTGGTCAGGTCGATGCAGCTGATGGCCTTGAGCAGCCAGCCGGCCTGCGCATCTTTCTTGACCGAACGGCGGCCGGGCAGCGTGGCCACGCGGCGTTCCGCGGCCGAGAGGTTGACTCGGATGTTGTCGAACCAGGCGGCATCGAAGGGTTGCGCGGTGTTGCGTGCGACGGTGTGCGGCTTGGCGTCGGGCGCCGTCGCGGCGGCGCTGGCGACGGCAGCCGAGGGCGATGCGGCCGCGACGGTCGAAACGGGGCGCGAGCGCACCGCGCCGCTGGCGCGAACGAGGGAGGTGGAATTCATGGAGTGAAGGGCGCCGGGGCGCGCAGGCGCCGCATGTGCGGCAGGCAGGCAAGGGGCATGTCTTTGTCTCCGAACGTTGTGCATGCCGTCGTGCAGGGCCGGCGGCGATTCGGTGTGAATGTTATTTCAATAACATTTAATCGCGCAAGATGTTTTTGAAATAACATTTTCGATGCCCGATACTCGGGTTTGTGGACCAGAGGAACCAGACCATGCGAAAGACCGCCGGCGCCGAGGCCCGGGCCTTGCGCCTTGCAAAGATGCAGGAGCTCGTCGAGGCCGGCGGCCCATTGCCGATCAAGCAGGCCGCCCAGCGGCTGGACGTGACGGAAATGACGATCCGCCGCGACCTGTCGGCCGCCGACTCCCCGCTCACCGCCCTCGGCGGCTACGTGCTGGCGACCACGCTGCCGGGCGCCGACAGGTACTCGCTCGACGAGGCCGGCGACCAGCATGCGGCGCACAAGCGCGTGGCCTGCGAACGCGCCGCCGAATGGGTGCAGGCGCACGACAGCCTGTTCATCGACTGCGGCACCACCATGGCCCATTTCGCGGAGGCCTTGCCGCCCGACATGCCGCTGAGCGTGGTGTGTTACTCCACCAACATCGCGTCGATCCTGAGTCGCCGGCCGAACACGCAGCTGATGCTGCTGGGCGGGCTGTACCACGCGTCGTCGGCCACGTTTTTTTCCGACGAGGGTCTGCAATATCTCAACCGGCTGGGCGTGAACAAGGCTTTCATCTCAGCCGGTGGGCTGGATCCGGAGCGGGGCGCGAGCTGCTCCAATTTTCACGAGGTGCCGGTGAAGCAGGCCGCAATCCGCAGCGCATCGGAGAGCTTTCTGATCGTGGATGAAAGCAAGCTCGGTCGCCTGCGGCCTGCGTTCTTCAGTCCGCTCGATGCCTTTGCGCGCATCGTGGTGGGCGGTGCGCCCGCGCCGAGTTTGCGCAAGCAGTTCAAGGATGTGCCGATGGAGTTTGCGCGACCCTCGGCCGCTTGAGCATGCGTTGCGCGGCGGGTCGGGCTACCTGCCGGCCTTGGCCACGTTCACGGCGCCCTTCATGCCGGCGTCGTAGTGGCCCGGTTGCAGGCAGGCGAAGTCGACCTTTCCGGCCTGGGTGAACTGCCAGACGATCTCGCCGCGCTGGCCCGGCGCGAGGGTCACCATGCTCGGGTCTGCGTGCTCCATCTCCGGGTTCTTCTTCATGGCTTCGTAGTGTTCCCTGAGCTTCTTCTCGGTTCCGAGCACGAGTTCGTGCTTGAGCTGGCCGGAGTTCTTGACGACGAAGCGAACGGTCTCGCCCTGCTTGACGCCGATGTCGGCCGGCGTGAAGCGCATGCTGTCCGTCATGTCGACGTTGATCGTGCGGGTCGCCCTGGCGGCCACGCCGGGCTTGCCGATGGCCTCTTCGGCGTCATGGCCGTGATCGCCGGCATGGATGCCCGAGGCCGAGGCGCCTGCGGCGGCCAGGGCTGCCAGGGCGGCGAACGTGGTGTTGCGGAGGGTGTATTTCATGGGATGGTTTCCTTCAAGGAGTGCACTCTAGGAATCCAGCCCACCGATTTCCCGTCACTTGGATTACAAAAGCATCATTTCTGCGTGGCGGGGTGCCACGAGGCTGAACATTGAAAACCTCGAAAAGTCGAATCGTGCGTATCGGCCTGCGAGGCGCGGCATTCGTTGCCCTCGTCATTCTGACGGGCATCGTCTACGAGCGCGTCGGTCAATACCGCGCTGCCCGGGACTTCCCTGCGCCCGGGAGAATGATCGATATCGGCGGCCGGAGAATCCAGCTGGATTGCCAGGGTTCCGGCTCGCCCACCGTCGTGTTCGAAGCGGGGTTGAGCGTCGACGGTTCACTGAGCTGGGCGCCGGTCCAGGCGAGGGTCGCTGCACACACGCGGGCATGCGCGTACAGCCGCGCGGGGCTGATGTGGAGCGATCCTTCGGACGAGCCTCCCAGCGCAAGGCGGGCAGTGCAAGACCTTCGCGCGACATTGGCCCACGCAGGCGAACACGGCCCTTTCGTGCTGGTTGGCCAGTCCCTGGGCGGTCTTTACGCCATGCGCTTCACGAGGGACTTCGGGGCCGAGGTGGCGGGGTTGGTTTTTGTCGACCCCTCCCATCCGGAGCAGGTCGAGCGCGTCGCAGGCTGGATGACGGAATCGCGATCCGTCCGGTCCCGGATCGGTGTGGCACTTGCATGGTCCGGCATCCTGCGCGCAGCAGCCCCTGTGCTCCTGACGCAGGAAGCGCACCAGACCGCGCGCGATGCGCAGGCGATCCGGGCGTACGCACCGAAGTCCTTGCGTACACAACTCGCGGAGAGCGATTCGACGGACAGCACGCTGGCCGAAGCAAGGGCCTTTCGAGCGTTGGGTCGTCGCCCGCTGGTGGTGCTCACCGCGATGGCGCCTTACTCCGCGGCAGAGCTCCGGGGCATGAAGATCACGCCCGAGCAAGGCAGGCAGGTTCAAGCCGTCTGGCGGCAAATGCATGAGGAGGAGGCGGGCTGGTCCTCGCGGGGCCGGCACGAGGTCCTGCCGAATTCCGGGCACAACGTTCAATTCGACGACCCGGATGCCGTGGTCGATGCAGTGCTCTCCGTGGTCGATACGGTTCGCACTGACCGCCGCTCCGAGTCCCCCTGACGCCGGCCACGAGAGGCTGCGCCTCGGAGCCCCTGTCGTGTCGGCCGCATGCCGGCGCGCCAATGGCAGGCGTCTCTGCAGCTAAACTGCCGACGCTCGCGGCCGGCTCCGGCTGGCCGCTGCGTTACCAGGCAACTGCCTTATTTTTTAGTCCAAGGAAAATTCTGAGTGAACCGCATCGAACTCGTCGAAAAAATCGCCACCGTCCACACTGTCAGCAAGGCTGAAGCCGCGCGCATCCTCGAAACCGTGACGAGCTCCATCGTCGCGGCCGTCAAGAAGGGCGACCCCGTCCAGATCGTCGGCTTCGGCACCTTCAAGCAAGTGGCTCGTGCGGCGCGCACCGGCTTCAATCCGCAAGCGGGCACCAAGATCAAGATCGCCGCGCAAAAAGTGCCGAAGTTCGTTCCCGGTGCAGCATTCAAGGCAGCGGTCGATCCCAAGGCGGCAAAGCGCAAGTCCGAAAAGGCCGCGGTCGCCAAGCCCGCAGCCAAGAAGGCCGCGGTCAAGAAGAAGTGATTCGTTCTGCAGCGCAAGCTGCGGCATGAAGGCGGCCCTCGAGGGCCGCTTTTTTTTGGAATCAGCCGGGCGGTAACTGGCGCAGCCTGCGGTAGAGCGTGTTTCGGCTGATCCCCAGCCGGCGGGCTGCCTCGGAAAGATTCCCGGCACACGACTGCACCGTCTGCGACATCGTGCGTGCCGAGAGGGCCTTCAGATCCGCCGTATCGACAGCGGCCGGAGGGGGCGCCGCCGGGATGTCGCGCAGTTCGTCCGCCAGGTCGTCGGGCAGATGCCACCAGTCGATCTGGGCCTCATGGTCGCCGAGCAGCGCGCAGGCGGTGCGCAGCGCACTGTTCAACTGACGCAGGTTGCCCGGCCAGCGGTACTGCGACATGGCGAGCACCAGTTCGGGGGCGAGCTGCAGGTCGCGATCCGGCTGGATGTCGCGCAGCATCCGGGCCACCAGGAGTGGCAAGTCCTGCCGCTCGCACAGCGGCGGCAACTGGAGCGTCAACCCGTTGAGCCGGTAGTACAGGTCTTCGCGGAAGCGCCCGGCCTCGATCTCGCGGCGCAGGTTGCGGTGCGTCGCACACACCAGGCGGAAGTCCACCGTCACCGGCTTGCCGCCACCCAGCGGGAGCACCTGGCGGTCCTGGAGCACGCGAAGCAGCCGCGCCTGCAGCGCGAGCGGCATGTCGCCGATCTCGTCGAGCAGCAGGGTGCCTCCGTGCGCCTCGCGGATGCGGCCGATCGCGCCTTCCCGGCTGGCACCGGTGAAGGCGCCGGGACGGTAGCCGAAGAGCTCGGCCTCGATCAGCTGTTCCGGCAGCGCAGCGCAGTTGACGGCGACAAACGGGCCCTCGCGGCGTGTTCCGCTGGCGTGCAGGGCCCGGGCGAACATCTCCTTGCCGACGCCGGACGCACCGAGCAACAGGCACGCGATCGGCTTGTCCAGCACGCGCCTCGCGCGCTCGACCGCGGCCCGCATGACCGGGTCGCCGGTGTCCAGTTCGGTCAGCGCATCGGCCTGGGTTCTCGCCGAATGGAGAGCGATGCGATCGTCTCGGGGTGCCGGCAGGACGTGACGCCCGGCCTCTACCCGCAACCAGAGAGCACTGCCGTCATGCCTGCGCACCACGCGTGGCGCGCCGGCCGGCTGGCGGCACCAGGCCATCAGCGTCGGCACTTCCAGCTGCAGCACCTGTTCCACGGTGGTGGCGCCGACGTCGCAGCGGGAGAGGCCCAGCAGCGCGAGTGCCGCCGCATTGGCCCCCACCACCCATCCGTCGTCCGACAGGGCCAGCAGGCCCTCCGTCACGCTGCCGATGCCCTCGGGCTGGAGATGCAGGCGCAGGCGCAGGTTCGCGGTATGGCGCGTGTCGAACAGCTTCTGCTCGACGGTACGCACGGCGAGCCGGACGAGTGCCAGCGCATGACGGTGGTAGCCGCGGTGGTCGCCCGAAATGTCGAGCACGCCCAGCACGCGCCCGTCCGGCCCGGTGATCGGCGCGGCCGTGCAGGTGAGAAAGCCGTTGCGGTCGAGGTAGTGCTCGCCTGCATGCACCACCACCGGCGCCGCGTCGGCCAGCGCGGTGCCGATGGCATTGGTGCCGCGCCACTGCTCGTTCCAGTTGGCGCCGGGGCGCAGGGCCACGCGTTGGGCGCGGTTCGCGAAATGCGCATCGCCCAGGGCCTCGAGCAGCATGCCCTGTGCGTCGGCGAGGATGACCATGCTGTCGGTGTCGCGCATTTGTTCGAACAGGAACTCCATGACCGGCCGCGCATGGGACGCGAGTTCGCGCTGCTGGTCCAGCGCCCGTGCGAGTTGCGCCGCGGATGCGTGGGGAACGCCGGGCGCGCGCCCCGATGGCGCCAGGCCGAAGCCGCGGCTGCGCTCCCAGCTTCGGCGCAACGCGGCATCGAGGAGTCCGTCGGCGACCTCGCCGGTGGTCGCCAGCTGGCGGCGCGCTTCGCGCAGGCGCGAGCCCGGCGTGCGGGCGACGATGAGGGGGTTCGCGTGCATCTCTTGTCTCCAGGCGGGCCTCTGCGGGCCCCGGGGTGTAACGGACGTCGAGCTGTTTGAGCATGAATGCGGGGCTGCACTGTCCCGTTTCGTGACAGTTGCTCATCGCAGCACACCGCTTGCGCAGTCTGGCGCAGGAAGCTGACCCGATTCTTGCGCCAGATCAGGGGATTCGCGTTCAAGGCCCGCTGGCACGGCGCATGCAATGCCGCACCCCCGGGTCCGCGCGGCATCCGGTTTGCGCGGTCGCCTTCCACCCCCCACCAGACGGAGACAAGACCATGCAATACGCCAGCCCCCATACCCCCGGCGCGAAGATCGACTTCAAGCCCGCCTACGACAACTTCATCAACGGCAAGTTCGTGCCGCCGCTGAAGGGACAGTACTTCGACGTCATCACGCCGATCACCGGCAAGCCCTACACCCGCGCAGCCCGCTCCGGCGCGGAAGACATCGAACTCGCACTCGACGCGGCCCATGCGGCTGCCGGCCAGTGGGGCCGAACCTCTCCGGCCGAGCGCGCCAACGTGCTGCTGAAGATCGCGGACCGCCTCGAGCAGAACCTCGAGCTGCTCGCCTACGCGGAGACGGTGGACAACGGCAAGCCGATCCGCGAGACGCTCAACGCCGACATTCCGCTGACCGTCGACCATTTCCGCTATTTCGCCGGCTGCCTGCGCGCGCAGGAAGGCGCATTGAGCGAGATCGACGAGAACACCATCGCCTACCATTTTCACGAGCCGCTGGGCGTGGTGGGGCTGATCATTCCCTGGAACTTCCCGATCCTGATGGCCGCCTGGAAACTCGCGCCCGCCATCGCCGCAGGCAACTGCGTGGTGCTCAAGCCCGCCGAATCGACGCCCGTCAGCATCATGGTGATGGCCGAGCTGCTGGCCGACCTGCTGCCGCCCGGCGTGCTCAATATCGTCAACGGCTACGGCCGCGAGGCCGGCATGGCGCTGGCCGGCAGCAAGCGGATCGCCAAGATCGCATTCACGGGCTCCACGGCCACGGGCCGGGTCATTGCGCAGGCCGCGGCCGGCAACCTGATCCCGGCCACCCTCGAGCTCGGCGGCAAGAGCCCCAACATCTTCTTCGAAGACATCGCGGACGCGGACGACGACTTCTTCGACAAGGCCATCGAAGGCCTGGTGCTGTTTGCCTTCAACCAGGGCGAGGTCTGCACCTGCCCCTCGCGTGCGCTGATCCAGGAGTCGATCTACGACAGGTTCATGGCCCGCGCACTGGAGCGGATCAAGGCCATCAAGCAGGGCAACCCGCTGGACACCGAGACCATGATGGGAGCCCAGGCCTCGGCCGTCCAGATGGACAAGATCATGACCTACCTCGACCTCGGCAAGGAAGAGGGCGCGCAGTGCCTGGCCGGCGGCGGCCGCGCGCAGCTCGGCGGCGAGCTGGCCGGCGGGTACTACATCCAGCCCACGCTGTTCAAGGGGCACAACAAGATGCGGATCTTCCAGGAGGAGATCTTCGGTCCCGTGCTCGCGATCGCGACCTTCAAGACCGAGGCCGAAGCGCTGGCGATTGCCAACGACACCCCCTACGGCCTGGGCGCCGGCGTGTGGACGCGCGACGGCAGCACCGCCTACCGCATGGGCCGTGCCATCCAGGCCGGCCGGGTGTGGACCAACTGCTATCACGCCTACCCGGCACACGCCACCTTCGGCGGCTACAAGGAGTCGGGCATCGGCCGGGAAACGCACAAGATGATGCTCGACCACTACCAGCAGACCAAGAACCTGCTCGTGAGCTATTCGCCGAAGAAGCTCGGGTTCTTCTGAAGGCTGGCGGCGAGATTGGCGAAGGGCTTGACGTGCGTCAACCTGGAGGGACGTGGCCGGGCCGATGATGGCCCGCCACTTCAAAGGATTCGCCATGAACACCGCTCGCACACTGGGCTCCATTGCGCTGGCCGTCCTGGCGGGCTGCACCGTGTTGCCCTCCACTGACGGCAAAGAGGCCAAGGATCACGCGCTGCACCATCCGCCTGGAGCGCCTCCGTCCGCGGCCATGACGTCGGACCAACAGATGGCGCGGATGCGGGAGATGCACCAGAAAATGATGGCCGCCAAGACGCCCCAGGAGCGCAAGGCCTTGATGGCCGAACACATGAAGGCCATGCAGGCCGGAATGTCGATGATGTGCCAGATGGGGGGCGCGTCGGGTTCGCAAGGCGGTGCCGCGTCTGACGACATGATGAAGCGCTGCATGGACATGAAGGACATGACCATGCAGATGATGCTGGATCGCGAAGGCGCCCAGTCGCCTGCGGCCACTCGCCGTTAGATCGACCGTTGGCGCGGCGATGTCCCCCAACCGTTTACTGGCCCGCCGCGCTGGCATCGACACCTACCAGCAGCCCGTGGTCTACATGCGCAGCGACTGCGATGCCTGCCGGGCCGAGGGCTTTCAGTCGCAGGCGCAGGTCGAGGTGATCGCCAACGGGCGCCATCTGCTCGCGATCCTGCACCAAGTGAACGGCGACTGGCTTCGGCATGACGAGATCGCGCTTTCGGAGGCGGCCTGGACCTTGATGGACGCGGCCGAGGGCGAAGAGCTGGTGGTGCGACACCCGCCGGTACTCGAATCGCTGGCGCACCTGCGCACCAAGGTCCATGGCGGGCGATGGGACTATGTGGCGCTGCGCGCGCTGATGGACGACGTGAGCCACGGTCGCCTCCCCGAAATTCACCTGGCTTCCTTCGTGACGGTCTGCGCCGGCGGTGGCCTCGATCTCGACGAGACTGTCGCGCTGACGCGTGCCATGGTTGATGTCGGGGAGCGCATCGATTGGGGAACGTCGCCTGTGGTGGACAAGCACTGCATTGGCGGATTGCCGGGCAACCGGACCACACTGGTCGTGGTGCCCATCGTCACGGCTTGCGGCGTGGTGATGCCCAAGACCTCCTCGCGTGCGATCACATCGGCGGCCGGCACGGCAGACGTGATGGAGACGCTCGCACCCGTCGACCTTGACCTGGCGGCGATGCGCCGCGTCGTCGAGCGCGAAGGGGGCTGCATCGCATGGGGCAACGCGATGCGCGTCAGCCCCGCCGACGACATGCTGATTCGCGTGGAAAGGCCGTTGAGCATCGACAGCGAGGGCCTGATGGTGGCATCCATTCTTTCCAAGAAATCAGCGATGGGTTCGCAGCGCGTGCTGATCGATATTCCAGTCGGCGCGCTGGCCAAAGTGCGCAGCCACGATGCTGCCAGCCAGCTGTCGCGAAGCCTGATATCGGTGGGCGCGGCACTGGGGCTGCAGGTGCAGACAGCGCTCACCGACGGCAGTCAGCCGGTCGGCCGGGGCGTCGGCCCCGCGCTGGAGGCCATGGACGTGATGGCCGTGCTCGAACGCACGGCCGACGCCCCCCAGGACCTGCGCGAACGCGCGCTCTTGCTGGCCGGACTGGTCCTCGAGATGGCGGGGCGGGCTGCGCCGGGCATCGGCAAGTCGCTGGCGCGCGAGGTGCTCGACGACGGACGTGCATTGGCCAAGTTCATCGCGATCTGCGAAGCGCAAGGCGGTTTGCGTGTGCCGTCCAAGGCGGCACACACGCACTGCGTGACCGCGCCCATCGATGGGGTGGTGTCGGCGATCGACACTCGTCTGGTCGCGCGGATGGCCAAGCTGGCCGGTGCGCCGCGCGATCCAGCGGCAGGCGCTTCGATGCATGTGCGCGTGCAGGACCGCGTCAAACTCGGCCAGCCCCTTTTCACGCTGCATGCCGAAAGCTTCGGCGCGCTTCAATACGCCTTGAGCTTCGTGCGCTCGCAACTACCGGTCGTCTGCGTCGAGGCCGTTCCCTGAAACTCCGGACCGAGGCATGGCGGGCGACGGCGCGTCCTGTACCGCCGCATCCGCAGCCAGGGCCTTTCATCCCAAGCGTGTGATCTCGAGGCCTCGGTGCAGGGCAGTCTCGCCCCGGCGAGTTTCCTGAGGAGATTGGTGCGCATGGAAGCGCCTCCGTGAGCCTCAGTCGAGCGTGATCCACATGATCAACAGCCGGAAGGCGAGCCACAGGGCGGCAGCGCCCAGTGCCGCGCAGAGCGCGACGATCGGCCAGAAGGAGTTCGACAGGAAGGACATGAGGCCTTCTCCTTGAACGGGGGAGAAAAGTGAATCTTGCGCGCCCGAACAGCGGACGGTGTTGCGTTGGATCAAGCATCGACGCCGTCGCGTGGAAGTTTGCGGGTGCTTGATCCAGCGCAAGGCCGTGCGAGGAGGGGGCGCCTAAGGTCGGCACATCGCATCGCACAGATGCAAGCCGAAGGAGCCTTCATGCAGACCCCGAAATCCATCCTGCTTCACCTCGACGGCTCGGCCCGCACGGTGGAGCGCATCCGGCTGGCCCGCCAACTCGCCGAGACCTTCGACGCCGAAGTCACCGGCCAGCCGTGCACCCTGTCCGCGCTCATGCGCTACCCGTTCGCCATCGAGGCCGCAGCGGAGGCCGTCGCGATCATGCAGGAGGTCGACAAGGCGGCGCGCGACAAGATGCACGCCACCTTCATGGCGCACGGCGCGGGCTCGCAGCGCCTGCACTGGGCCGAGCCGCAGAGCGACGGGCCGTGGGAATTCGCCCGGCTCGCGCTCTACGCCGACCTGATGATCCTGGGCCAGCGCGACCGGAACGACCCGATGGACGCCGAGCTCCCCGGCGACTTCCTGCCCAGCCTGCTGGTGCAGAGCGGCCGGCCGGCGCTGGTGCTGCCGTACGCAGGGCCTGTCGGTCCCGTCGGCCGGAACGTGCTGGTGGCATGGAAGGAGACACGCGAGGCTGCGCGCGCGGTGACCGCCGCGCTGCCGTGGCTGCGCAAGGCGTCCCGGGTGCATGCCGTGGCCTATGGCGAGGACGCGGAGGCATCCTTGCAGCGCCTGCATGACTACCTGCGGGTACAGGGCATCCCGAACGCCACCCTGCATCCCGGCGGCGACAAGGACGACGATGCCGGCAACAAGCTGCTGTCTTTCGCCGCCGACCTGGGCTCGGACCTGCTGGTCATGGGCTGCTATGGCCACAGCCGGGCGCGCGAATGGGTGATGGGCGGGGCCACGCTGTCCATCCTCCAGTGGATGACGCTGCCCGTGCTGATGTCGCACTGAGCTGTCCGCACGACAGGGGGCAACGGCATGCGCATCGATTTCCTCGGCGGCACCGGCACCGTCACCGGCTCGAAATACCTGCTGACGCACGAGGGGCGGCGCCTGCTGGTCGACTGCGGACTCTTCCAGGGCCTCAAGCAGCTGCGCTTGCGCAATTGGGATGCGCTGCCGGTCGACCCCGCGGGCATCGATGCCGTGCTGCTGACGCACGCACACATGGACCACAGCGGCTTCGTGCCGCGGCTGGTCCAGCTCGGCTTCAGGGGCAAGGTGTATTGCACCTCGGCCACCCGCGAACTCTGCGAACTGCTGCTGCCCGACTCGGGCCGCCTGCAGGAAGAGGACGCCGACTTCGCCAATCGCCACGGCCATTCCAGGCACAAGCCCGCATTGCCGTTGTATACGGAACAGGATGCGCGCGCGGCCCTGAAGCGCTTCGAGGTGCTGCCGTTCGGCCAGGAGTGCGCCCCCTGGACAGGCTGGTCGTGGCAGTTGCACCGCGCCGGCCACATCCTGGGCGCCGCCAGCGTGCGCATCGGCTGGGAGGGAGCGAGCATCCTCTTTTCGGGCGACCTGGGGCGCAGCGACGATTTGCTGATGCGCCCGCCCGAAGTCGCCGAGCCGGCGGACTACGTGGTGGTGGAGTCGACCTACGGCAACCGCAAGCACCCGGCGTCGGACACGCTGGCCGAATTGGCGGGCGTGATCAACCGGACGGCCGCGCGCGGCGGCATCGTGGTGATTCCGGCCTTCGCCGTCGGGCGCGCCCAGACGCTGCTGCACTGCATCCAGTTGCTCAAGCAGGCGCGGCGCATTCCCGACATGCCGGTGTACCTGAACAGCCCGATGGCGGCGGACGCCACGCGCATCTACCAGAGGCACCTGGACGAACATCGATTGAGTGCCGAGCAGTGCGCCGCCATGCGGGGGCAGACGATCATCGTCAATACGCCCGAGGAATCCCGGCGCCTGAACACGCTGAGCTTTCCGTCGATCATCGTTTCCGCGAGCGGCATGGCCACCGGTGGGCGGGTGCTGCACCATCTGAAGGCCTATGCGCCCGACGCCAGGAACACGATTCTGTTCGCGGGCTTCCAGGCTGCAGGCACGCGCGGCGCGGCCATGCTGGGCGGCGCGGACGCGGTCAAGATCCACGGCGCCTACGTGCCGGTGCGCGCGGAGGTCGCCAACCTCGAGACCCTGTCGGCCCATGCCGACCGCGACGAGTTGCTGGCCTGGCTCGATGCCCAGCGCGCGCCCCGTCGGGTGTTCGTGACCCACGGGGAGCCGGTGGCGGCCGATGCGCTGCGGCTGGCCATCGAGGAGCGCCACGGCTGGCCTTGCACCGTGCCCGACTACCGCGAATCGCAGGAACTCTGAAATCCGGCGCCCGGCTCAGGGCACCAGCACCGCGGCGCCTTCGATCCGGCCTGCGCGCAGATCGGCCAGCGCCTCGTTGGCCTGCCTCAGCGGATAGGTCCTGACATGCACCTGCAGCGGATGCGTCTGTGCGAAATCCAGGAACTCCTGGGCATCGGCGCGCGTGAGGTTCGCCACCGAGGCCACGCTGCGTTCTTCCCACAGCAGCTGGTAGGGGAAGGCCGGGATGTCGCTCATGTGGATGCCGCCGCACACCACCCGGCCGCCCTTGCGCACCGCGCGCAGCGCCGCCGGCACCAGTTCGCCGGCGGGCGCGAAGATGATGGCCGCGTCCAGCGGTTCGGGCGGGCGCTCGTCCGAGCCACCGGCCCATCTGGCGCCGAGGCTGCGCGCGAAAGCTTGCGCCTCATGGTCGCCAGGCCGGGTGAATGCGTAAACCTCGCGCCCTTGCGCGGTGGCGACCTGCGCCACCAGGTGCGCCGCGGCGCCGAACCCGTAGAGGCCCAGCCGGTGCGCGCCTTCGCCGGCCATCTTCAGGCTGCGCCAGCCGATCAGGCCCGCGCAGAGCAAGGGGGCGATGCGGGTGGCGTCGGTTTCGGGCAGGGCCAGCGGCAGGCAGAACGCCGCCTCGGCGATCACGTGGCTCGCGAAGCCGCCGTCGCGGTGGTAGCCGGTGAAGCGCGGCGCTTCGCACAGGTTCTCGTGGCCCTCCATGCAGAAACCGCAACAGCCGCAGCTGTGGCCCAGCCACGGCACGCCCACGCGGTCGCCGATGCGATGGCCTTCGACACCCGCGCCGAGCGCCTCCACCACGCCCACGATCTCGTGCCCCGGCACGATCGGCAGCACGGGCAGCGGCAGTTCGCCGTCGACGATGTGCAGGTCGGTGCGGCAGACCGCGCAGGCCAGCACGCGCAGGCGCAGTTCGCCGGGGCCGGGCTTCGGGATGTTGCGCCGCTCCAGTTCGAGTGGCAGCAGCGCGGCGCTCAGCACCATGGCGCGCATGCTCAGGCGTCCACGAGCAGGTCGTTCACCACCATCGAGACACCCGGCGTGGCCCATGCAGCGCCTTGCACCGCGTCGCGCTCGGTCCAGGAATGGACCGTGCCGCGCAGCGTGACCTGCGAGCCGTCGACCGCGATGGCGAGCTGGCGCGCCTCGCGGTCGGCCTGGCGCGAAAGCGCTTCGTGGATTTTCTTCTCGACGTCAGCGGGGCTCACCTTCGGCTTGACCTTCACGAGGTTCGACACACCGGTCACGCCCATCAGGTCGCGCACGGCGTTTTCGGCGGCGCTGCGCTGGTAGTCCCACTCGACTTCGCCGTTCAGCGTGAGCCAGCCTTCCTCCACCATGGGACGGATCTTGTCGTCGGGCACGAGCACGTTCCACGCGAGTGCGCGTTCGGCCGCCAGGGCGATGTCGGCATCGGTGCGCTGGTTGTCGAAGGGCAGCTTCACCGTCAGTTCGATGGCCAGTGCCTTGACGCCATGCACGCGCTGCACGGCGCGCTCGACGGCGTACTTCTCGGCATGGCTGGCGAGATGGCCAGTGAGGGTCACCACGCCGTCCTTGACGATCACGCCTATGTCGGAGGTCTTGACGTCGGGCGCCCAGTTCAGCTCGGCCTGGATATCGTTGCGCAATTGGGTATCGGTCTTCATGGGGGATTCCTTGCAGTGAACGAATGGAGGGAAGGGCGGTCGTCATGCGAGGGCAGCGGCAACCGTGGAATCCACTGTAGGAAGCGGGCGAGCAGGCCGTATTGCGCTGGATCAAGTGCGCGCGCGGGAGGTGCCCGGCGACTCAGGCAATGGCGTCCAGCAGCAGGGCCTGGAGCACGAAGCGCCGGTTGTCGGCCAGCGGGGTCTTGTCGCCGAGCAGTTCCGCAAGGCGGTCCGCCGGATGGTCTTTCGTGGCGGCTCCGTCGAAGACCGGGATCCCGGCGTGCTGGGCGATGCGCTGCACGAGCACAGGGTCCAGACCCTGGCATTCCACGGCCTCGTAGAGACGGCCGAGCATGCGGGCGGTGTGCTGCACTTCCTGCGGCGTACTCGCAGGCGACAGGCTCGAGCGCATGACGGCCACATGGGCGCCCAACTCCTCGGCCGCAAGGCGGAACAGCGCCTGGGCCTCGTCGGGCTGGGTTTCGCACAACAGCCCCAGGTTCTTGCCGCGCAGCAGTTTGCGTGTGGTCCCATCCAGCGCGGCACGCTGGAGGATGCGCGCGTGGCGCAGCAGGCTCGCCACGTTCAACGGGGAAAGCTGCGGCTCGGCCTCAGGGCTGCGGGCGTTGTTGGAAAGAGGCATGGCAATGGTCAATGTGACATGCCAAGGTTAAGGATGCCGAAGGTCCCGGGCTTGATACAAGTCAAGGCACAGGGACTGCGCCGATCGCAATTGCGCGTTCAGGCGCGACCGGCCAGCACCTTCGCCATGGCTTGCGCCAGTTCGGAGCGCGTGTAGGGCTTGCGCAGAAGTTCCCAGCTCTGCGGCACTTCGCGGTCGGCATCGAGCAGCTCCGACGAGAAGCCCGACATCAGCAGCACCGCCAACCGGGGAAAGCGCTGCTGCACCTCGGTGGCCAGCCGCGTGCCGCGCATGCCCGCGCCCAGGGCGATGTCGCTCAGCAACAGGTCGAAAGGCCCGGCGCCCGCGTCCAGCGCCGACAACGCCTGCTCGGCCGTGGCGGCCGCGACAACCTCGCAGCCCAGGGTCGCCAGGAAGGTGTGCACCACCTTGCGGACCTCCGCATCGTCCTCGACCAGCATCACGCGCAGTCCGGGCGGGATCGTTTCGTCGGCGCGCTCTTCCATGACGGCCGGTGGGCGGGCTTCTTCCTGCTGCGGCAGATAGAGCGTCACCGTGGTGCCCTGGCCCGTCTTGCTGTCGATCGCGACTGCGCCCCGGGACTGGTTGACGAAGCCGTACACCGTGCTCAGGCCCAGGCCGGTGCCGCGGCCGGCTTCCTTGGTGGTGAAGAAGGGCTCGAAGGCGCGCTCCTTCACGTCCTCGGACATGCCTGTGCCGCTGTCGGCGATGGAGATCGCGACGAAGCGCGCAGCGGCATTGTTGTTCGGGTCGTTGCGTTGGCTGCGCAGGGCCATGGGCAACGCACCGCACAGCTCGGTGCGAAAGCGAAGCGTGCCGCCCTCGGGCATGGCATCGCGCGCATTGATCGCGATGTTGAGCAGCGCCGATTCCAGTTGGCCCGGGTCTGCCAGTACTGGCGGGCAAGCGGGCACGGTGTCGATCTCGATGCGGATGCGCTGGTCCAGCGTGCGGCGCAGCATGTCGGCCAGCGAGTGGAGCAGCGTATGCGTGTCGACGGCGATCGGCTGCAGCACCTGCCGCCGGGAAAACGCCAGCAGCTTGCCGGTGAGTTCGGCGCCGCGCCGCGAGGCACGGGTGGCGGCGCCCAGCAGCTGTTGCGCATAACCGTCCTGCGCCAACGCGGGCAGTTCTTCCAGGACCTGGAGGTTGCCCTGGATGACGGTCAGCAGGTTGTTGAAATCGTGCGCGATGCCGCCCGTGAGCTGGCCGACGCTTTCGAGCCGCTGCGCGTGGCTGAGCGCCTCCTCGGTCTGCACGCGCTGCAGGCAGGTGGCAAGCAGGCTGGACAGCGATTCCAGGAAGCGCATTTCCTCGTCGCCGAAGCGCTTGGACTCCTTCGAGCGCACCGACAACATGCCGATCACGCGCCCCAGGTCGGTCAGCGGCACCGCGAGCGCGCTGACCAGGCCAGCGTCGAGGTAGGCCTTGGGTACGGAAAACCGGTCTTCCTTGCGGTAGTCCGGCACCACGACCGGCTGGCCCTGGGAGAACACGAAGCCCGGCGGGGTGTCGGGGCGGTTGGCGATGCGCGCACCTATCTCCTCGCCGGCGACCAGGCCGACGCCGCTGGCCACCCGGAACTCGAGGCGGTTGCCGTCGAGCAGCCATACCATCGCGACCTCGACCTGCAAGGCCGTGGTGATGATTTCCGGCACGTGCTGGAGCACCACCTGCAGGTCGCGCGTGTCGACCGCCAGGCGTCCCAGTTGGGCCAGGTGTTCGCTGTAGCGCGCGCGCTGCAGCGCCTGCTTCACGCGCGGGTAGGCGCCGATGTCGCGGATGGCGGCCACGACGAATGGCAGCCCGTGGCTCTGCAGCGGGCTGAGCGCGATCTCGACCATGACCTCGCTGCCGTTCTTGCGCTTGGCCACCAGCTCCATGTGCGTGCCCATCGGGCGGGGGCGGGGCGCGCGGCCATAGGCCTCGCGGTACGAGGCATGGCGCGGGCGGATGCTGTCGGGTACCAGCACGTCGACGTTCAGGCCCACCAGCTCGTCCACCGCATAGCCCAGAAGCGCGGCTGCCGAAGGGTTGGCGAGCATGATGCTGCCGGACTGGTCCACCAGCAGCAGCGAATCGGGGTAGGCGATGAAGAGCGAGCGGAACACGCTGCCTTCGTCGATGCCCGACGGCAAGCCCTGGATGGGCGCGTCGGGCAGGAAGGGCAGGTTGTCCGCAGCCTCAGCCATGGGAAACCGGCGGCACCAGGATGTAGCCCGCGCCTCGCACCGACTTGATGAACTGCGGATCGTCCGCATCCGCCTCGATCTTCTTGCGCAGCCGGCCGACCTGCACGTCGATCGTGCGGTCGAAGGGCGCGGCTTCGCGTCCGCGCGTCTGCTCGAGCAGGAAGTCGCGCGACAGCACGCGGCCGGGATGGCGGGCAAAGGCCTGCAGCAGGTCGAACTCGCCACCGGTCAAGGCCACTTCCTCGCCTTGCGGGTTCCTGAGGCTGCGCGCGGCGGTGTCGAGTTGCCAGCCGGCGAAGCGCAGTTTGTCGGGGGAAAGCGCTGCGGTTGGTGCGGATGCGGGCGCCTCGGGCGTCAGCCGCCGCAGCACCGCCTTCACGCGCGCCACCAGCTCGCGCAGGTCGAAAGGCTTGGTGACGTAGTCGTCGGCGCCCACCTCGAGGCCCACCACCTTGTCCACCGCATCGCCCCGGCCCGTGACGATGACGAGGCCGCAACGCCAGCTCTCGCGCACGCGGCGCGCGATGGAGAAGCCGTCTTCGCCGGGCAGGCCGAGATCGAGCAGCACGAGGTCGGCAGGATCGGTGTCCATCAGCGTCGTGAGGGCGCGGCCGTCATGGACCTGGGTGACGCGGAAGCCGTGGCCTTGGAGGTAGTTGGCCAGCAGCAGCGTGATGTCGACCTCGTCGTCGAGCACCGCGATGTGGGAGGCAGGTTTCATGCGTGGGCAAGGAAATAAGGCGCGAATGTTGTGAACATCCTGGATCGGCATGAGCGTAGCACGCACACCTCGCCTGCGGCACCCGTTGCAGCCCTGTCTCGCGAATCAGCCGGCTATCGTGTCCAGCGCCAGTTCTCGATCTCCGGCATGTCCCGGCCGTGACGGGTGATGTAGGCCCGGTGCTGCAGGAGCCTGTCGCGCAGATGCTGCTGTACATGGCCCGTGCTGTCGCACAGGCGCGGCACGCGTGCGATGGCATCGGCGGCGAGGTGGAAGCGGTCCAGCCGATTGAGCACCGTCATGTCGAAGGGCGTGGTGGTGGTGCCTTCCTCGCAATAGCCGTGGACGTGAAAGCCGGGATGGTTGCGCCGCCTGTAGATCAGCCTGTGGATCAGTGCGGGGTAGCCGTGGAACGCGAAGATCACCGGCCTGTCCGTGGTGAAGATGGCGTCGAAGTCCGCATCCGCCAGGCCATGGGGGTGTGCGGTGGGCGACTGCAGCGCCATCAGGTCGACCACGTTCACCACCCGCACCTTCAGCTCGGGCACTTTCTCGCGCAGCAGGTCGACGGCCGCCATCGTCTCCAGCGTGGGCACATCGCCGGCGCAGGCCATCACCACGTCGGGCGTGCCGCCTTCGTCATTGCTCGCCCATTCCCAGATGCCCAGGCCCGCGGTGCAGTGGCGCGTCGCGGCATCGATGTCCAGCCATTGGGGGGCGGGCTGCTTACCGGCCACGATGACGTTCACGTAGTCGCGGCTGCGCAGGCAATGGTCGGTCACCGAGAGCAAGGTGTTGGCGTCCGGCGGCAGGTACACGCGCACGACCTCGGCCTTCTTGTTGACCACGTGATCGAGAAAGCCCGGGTCCTGGTGGCTGAAGCCGTTGTGGTCCTGTCGCCAGACGTGGCTCGTGAGCAGGTAATTCAGCGACGCAACCGGCCGTCGCCATCCGATGCCGCGCGCGACCTTGAGCCACTTGGCATGCTGGTTGAACATCGAGTCGACGATGTGGATGAAGGCCTCGTAGCACGAGAAGAAGCCGTGCCGCCCGGTCAGCAGGTAGCCTTCGAGCCAGCCCTGGCAGAGATGTTCGCTCAGCACTTCCATCACGCGGCCGTCGGGCGAGAGGTGGTCGTCGCCTGGCCATACCTGGGCGGTGGTGGTCCGTTCGGTCACCTCGAACAGTGCGCCGAGCCGGTTCGATGCGGTTTCGTCCGGCCCCATCACCCGGAAGTTGCGCTCTTGCGCATTGGCGCGCATGACCTCGCGCAAGAAGCTGCCCGCGACGCGCGTGGCCTCGGCATCGACCGCGCCCGGGGCCGTCACCGGTACGGCATGTGCGCGGAAGGGCGGCATCGCCAGGTCCTTCAGCAGCAGCCCGCCGTTGGCATGCGGATTGGCGCTCATGCGGCGCCGGCCCTTGGGCGCGAGGGCGGCGATCTCGGGGCGCAGCGCGCCGCCCGCATCGAACAACTCCTCGGGCCGGTAGCTGCGCAGCCATTGAGCGAGCAGTTCGACGTGGCCCGGCTGGGCGGCAAAGTCGGTGAGCGGCACCTGGTGCGCGCGGAAGGTGCCTTCGACCTGCAGGCCGTCCACCTCGCGCGGCCCGGTCCAGCCCTTGGGAGATCGCAGCACGATCATGGGCCAGCGCGGCCGCGTGCGAAAACCGTCCTTGCGGGCGCTTGCCTGAATGGCGTGGATGCTGCCCAGCACGGTGTCGAGCACGGACGCCATCTGCCTGTGCATCTCGGCCGGCTCGTCGCCCACGACGAAATACGGCTCATGGCCGTAGCCGCGCAGCAACTGCGCCAGCTCTTCCTCGCCGATGCGTGCGAGCACGGTGGGGCCGGCGATCTTGTAGCCGTTCAGATGCAGGATCGGCAGCACCGCCCCGTCGCGTTCGGGGTTCAGGAACTTGTTGGAATGCCAGCTCGCCGCCAGCGCTCCGGTCTCGGCCTCGCCGTCGCCGATCACGCAGCAGGCCAGCAGCGAGGGGTTGTCGAACACCGCGCCGTAGGCATGCAGCAGCGAATAGCCCAGCTCGCCGCCTTCGTGGATGGAGCCGGGAGTCTCGGGCGCGACGTGGCTCGGAATGCCGCCCGGGAACGAGAACTGCATGAACAGCCGCTGCAGGCCTTCGGCGTCCTGCCCGATTGCCGGATACACCTCGCTGTAGGTGCCTTCGAGGTAGGTGTTGGCGACCACGCCGGGCCCACCGTGGCCCGGGCCCGCGATGAAGATCGCGTCGAGGTCCAGCGCGTTGATGGCGCGGTTCATGTGCGCGTAGATGAAGTTGAGGCCCGGTGTCGTCCCCCAATGCCCCAGCAGGCGCGGCTTGATGTGCGAGAGCACGAGCTTCTCGCGCAGCAGCGGGTTGTCCATCAGGTAGATCTGGCCCGCCGAAAGGTAGTTGGCGGCGCGCCACCAGGCATCGAGCAGCACGAAGTCGTCCGGAATTGCCGGGACAGGGGAGGAGGTCATGTCGAACTGCTTTCTCTTTTTGGGTGGACGGACGGACGTTCCAGTATCGGCATGCGAGCGCGCACAGGGTTGATGTCGGTCAAACCGGTAACAACCGATACAGGAGGCGTGGTCTTGTGTTGCCTTGATCCCGCGCAAAGCGGGCAGGGCGGTGCGGCGTCAGCATTCGCGTGAACGCTCTTCGGGCAAAGGACACACCATGTGCAGCGACTTCACTTTTCCGCCGGCGCTGTGCAAGGCGCATCGCAAGACCACCGCAACGCGAGGCAAAGCGTGACGCTCTCGACCATCTCCGTGCACCTCGACCACACCGAGCGGTGCGAGGTCCGCACCCGTCTGGCCGCTCGGATCGCCGTGCTGCATCGCAGCCACCTCATGGGCATCGTGCCGACCGGCGTACCAGCCGGGTGCGGCCCGGCACCTCTGCTTGCTTGCGCGGAAGACACGGCCGACGTGCTCGTCGAGGCCGCCCTGTACCTGCGCAGGCGGGCCGAAGCCGTCGCACACGTGTTTCGCAGCCGGCTGGGTCCGGCCCTGGCATCCTGCGACGCGCGGCTGGTGGATGGCGAACCTGTGCAGGCCGTCGTCCATCTCGGCCGGGCCAGCGACCTGATCGTCGTGGGGCAGGCGGACGAAGCCGCGGCCGTGGGCGACGCGGAGCGCCGACTGCCGGAGGAGGTCATGCTGAACGCGGGCCGGCCCGTGCTCATCGTTCCGCGCGCGGGCCGCATGGCGGAAGGGCTGGACAGGATCCTGGTGGCGTGGGACGGCAGCAGGGAGGCTTCGATATCGCTGCGCGGTGCCATGCCGCTGCTGCGCAAGGCGGCTCATGTCACGCTGGTTTCCCTCCTGCGGGACGGCGATGCGAACTCGGCACATGCACCGAACCCTGCTGAAATGAACGGCTGGCTGCTGCGGCACGGCATCCAGGCCAAGCTCGAGCGCATGGTGACGTCGCTGCCTCTTGCCGATGCACTGCTGGATCGCGCCGAGGCACTGGGCAGCGAACTGCTCGTGATGGGCGGCTATGGCCATGCCCGCACGCGCGAGCACTTGCTGGGCGGCGTGACACGCGGCGTGCTCGTGCAAGCCAGGATTCCAGTACTGATGGCGCACTGACGCGCGTGGCTACGGAAGCCCCCTGGCTGGTGGCTGCGATCACCGCCAACCCGGCGCGCCGGGCCTGCCGCACGATCGCACGGGCTTGATCTTCCGCAAGCCGGGAACACCGCGCGGTGCCGAGGATGGCGCCATCTCTGTTTCGCTGAACGCCATGTCGAGAAAAATCCTCCTGTTGCAGGGCCACCCCGATGCGTCGGCCACGCATTTCGGCCATTCGCTCGCCGAAGCCTACGCACGGGGCGCACAGGCGGCCGGCCATGAAGTCCGGGTCATCCGGATCGCAGAGCTGGCGTTTCCCCTGCTACGCAGCAAGGCGGCGTGGGACGCCGAGGCCGTGCCGCCGGTGCTGCAGCCGGCGCAGGATGCGATCCTCTGAGCCGAGCACATCGTGCTGTTCTTTCCTCTGTGGCTCGGCGGCATGCCCGCCATCACCAGGGGTTTCCTCGAGCAGGTGCTTCGCCCGGGGTTTGCGCTTGGACGGCCAGCGGAAGACGGCATCGGCGCGAAGCTGCTCAAGGGCCGTTCGGCGCGCATCGTCGTGACCATGGGAATGCCGGCGCTGGTCTATCGCTGGTATTTCCGCGCCCACAGTCTCAAGGCGCTGGAGCGGAACATCTTCGGTTTCGTGGGCATTGCGCCGGTCCACGAAACGCTGGTCGGCCTGGTCGAGGGCATGAACGACGCCCAGCGCGGGCAATGGCTGCGCCGGTTCGCAGTGCTGGGGCGCGAGGGCAGGTAGAAACCGTTTTGCGCGGCGATGCGGGAATCCTTGCGCTATCTCAAGAGAAGAACGCGCACGGACGCATAACGTGGCGGCATGAAAGCACTCGTGTACCGGGGCCCCGGCCTCAAATCGCTCGAAGACCATCCCAAGCCGGAGATCCAGGCGCCGGGCGACGCCATCGTCCGGATCCTCAAGACGACCATCTGCGGCACCGACCTGCACATCCTCAAGGGCGATGTGCCGACGTGCACGCCGGGGCGCATCCTCGGGCACGAGGGCGTGGGCGTGGTCGAGACCGTCGGCGCGGGCGTGACGGCCTTCCGTCCGGGCGACCATGTGCTGATCTCGTGCATCTCGTCGTGCGGCAAATGCGAGAACTGCCGCCGCGGCATGTATTCGCACTGCGCCACCGGCGGCTGGATCCTCGGCAACACCATCGACGGCACGCAGGCCGAGTACGTGCGCATTCCGCATGCGGACACCAGCCTGTACCCCGTCCCGCCCGGCGCGGACGAGGAGGCGCTGGTGATGCTCAGCGACATCCTGCCGACCGGCTTCGAGTGCGGCGTGCTCAATGGCAAGGTCGCGCCCGGCAGCACGGTGGCCATCGTGGGCGCCGGGCCGATCGGCCTGGCCACGCTGCTCACGGCCCAGTTCTATTCGCCATCGCAGATCATCCTGATCGACCTGGACGACGGCCGGCTCGAGGTTGCGCGCCGCTTCGGCGCGACGCACACGATCAACAGCACCGACGGCAAGGCCGCCGAGGCGGTGCTCGCGCTGACCGGTGGCCGCGGCGTCGACGTGTCGATCGAGGCGGTCGGCATACCGGCCACCTTCGTGCTGTGCCAGGACATCGTGGCGCCCGGCGGCACCATCGCGAACATCGGCGTTCATGGGCATCCGGCCGAGCTTCACCTGGAGCGGCTGTGGTCGCAGAACATCGCGATCACCACGCGGCTGGTCGATACGGTGTCGACGCCGATGCTGCTGAAGACGGTGCAGTCCCACAAGGTGGACCCGGCCCAGTTGATCACGCACCGGTTCACGCTGGACCAGGTCCTGGACGCCTACGACACTTTCGGGCGCGCCGCCGAGACGCATGCGCTCAAGGTGATCATCGAAGCGTAGGGTTCGGCGCGCATCGGACTTTTCCGACCAGCGGATCTGCCGTTTCGACGGCGGCGGAAGCGCGTGCTGAAGCATTCATTTGATCGCCATCAATACCCGAGCGCTTCCGGTGCTCGAACATCTGCCTGACGTCCATGTACTGCGCCGCATGCGGCGCACCACCTTGCGGAGGCATCCATGAATTTCAAGACCATCCTCGTTCACCTGGACCACTCGGTCCGCAGTCCCGCGCGCGCCGCGATGGCGGCCCTGTGGGCGCGGGCGCACGAGAGTCACCTGGTCGGGCTGGTGCCCACGGGACTCTACGACGGCGTGATCCCCGCCGATGCCATCGCCACCGGCATGACCGACTACATCGCCGAGTCGGCCGACTACCTGCGCCAGCGCGCCGAAGCCATCGCACGGGAGTTCAGGGAAAGCATCGCCGGGTCGGGGCCCCTGTCGTACGAGGTGCGGCTGGTCGACGGCGTGACGGCGGACGCCGTGGTGCGGTACGGGCGGGCGAGCGATCTCGTGGTGCTCGGGCAGAGCGACGACTCGAACCGGAGAGACACCACGGTGCACGGGCTCGCCGAAGACGTGCTGATGGAGGTCGGGCGGCCGGTGCTGGTCGCGCCTTCGGCCGGCGTGTTCGAGGGGAGCCCGAAGCGCATCGTGGTGGCCTGGGACGGTTCGCGCGAATCCGCCGTGGCCCTTCTGGCCGCGTTGCCGGCGCTGCGGCGCGCCGCGCGCGTCACGCTCGTGTCGCTGCGCCATCCGGACGAGGAAGACAACGCGCAGCGGCTGCTGGTGCCGGACATGATCCAGTTCCTGCTGCGGCACGGCGTGCAGGCGCGTGCCGAGTCCGAAGTGACCGAGATCGACATCGCGGACGCGCTGCTGTCGCGTGTCTCGGACCTGAGCGCCGATCTGCTCGTGATGGGCGGCTACAGCCATTCGCGCCTGCGCGAGCGGATCCTGGGCGGCGTCACGCGGCAGATCCTCGCGCAGATGACCGTGCCGGTCCTGATGGCGCATTGAGGTGTCTGGCCGCGCGTGGGTCCTGCTTTGACGGAGGTCAAGGTTGCGGCGGCCGACGGTGGCACGCTCGACCAAAGCCACCGAGGAACCGCCGTGCCCGACAACCCGCCTGCGGGCCTGACCGACGACGAAGCCGCGCAGCGCCTGCATCGCGACGGTCCGAACGTACTGCCGTCCGTGTCCCGCAGGGGATTGGCCCGCATTGCCTGGAATGCGCTGACGCAGCCGATGTTCTTGCTGCTGCTGGCGACTGCCGCGCTGTATGCGCTGCTCGGCAGCCTGGGCGACGCCGGCATGCTCGCGCTCTCGGTGCTGCTGGTGGGTGGCCTGTCGATCTACCAGGAGCAGCGGACCGAGCGCGTGCTCGAGGCGCTGAAGGACCTCTCCAGCCCGCGCTGCACGGTCGTGCGCCAGGGGCGTGCGCTGCGCATCGCGAGCCGCGAGCTGGTGCGCGGCGACCGCCTGCTGGTGAACGAGGGCGACCGGTTGTCCGCCGATGCGCGGATCGTCGAGGCCGTCGGGCTGCAAGTCGACGAATCCCTGCGCACGGGCGAATCGATGCCGCTGGGCAAGCACGCGGACGGTGAAGGCGAGACCGGCCGGCTCTTCGCGGGCAGCCTGGTGGTGCGCGGCGACGGCGTGGCCGAGGTGACCGGCACTGGCGCCCACACCGCGCTGGGCGCCATCCACCGCTCGATCGCGCAGCTTGTTCCCCGCGCGAGCCGGCTGCAGGATGAACTGCGTCGGCTGGTGGGACGCGTCGCATGGCTCGCGGCCTTCACCTGCGTCGTCGCGGCGACCGTGTTCGCGCTGCGCGAAGGCTCATGGACGCAAGGCCTGCTCGTCGGGCTGACCCTGGCGATGTCGCTGATCCCCGAGGAATTCGCCGTCGTCTGGAGCGTGATGCTGGCGCTCGGCAGCTGGCGTCTTGCGCAGTCGAACGTGCTGACCCGCCAGCCGCAGGCCATCGAGGCGCTCGGCACCACCACGGTCCTGTGCGTGGACAAGACTGGAACGCTGACGCGCAACCGCATGGCGCTCGCGGTGCTGCACGACGGCGAGTCCGAATGCAATCCGGGCGCGGGCGAGTCGGCCCCGCGCCTTCGCCGCCTGCTGTCGGGTGCACTGCGCGCCAGCAGCACGGGCGGCGTCGAGCCCATGGACCATGCGGTGCGCGCCACCGCGCAAGCCGCAGGCCTGAGCGGCGGCGATGCGGGCTGGACACCGGGCCCGCGCCGGGGCATCCGTGACGGCGCGCCCTATGTCGTGCACTGGTGGCACGCACCCGGCGAGCCCGGGCAGACGGTGGCGGTCAAGGGCGCCGCGGAGGCCGTGCTCGCGCTCTGCGATGCCGATCCGGTGCTCATGCAGCGGCTGCGCGAAACCGCCGACAGGTGGAGCGCCGGCGGCCTGCGGGTGCTCGCGGTGGCCGAGGGGCATGCCGCGCAGGCCGGCGACGACGCCGCGCTGCCTGGCGGGCTGCGCCTGGCACCGCTGGGCCTGCTCGGTTTCACGGACCCCTTGCGCGAGGAGGTGCCCGGCGCCATCGAGGAATGTCGGCGTGCGGGGGTTCGCGTGGTGATGATCACCGGCGACGCGGCCCTCACGGCCCGGTCGATCGCGCGGCAGGCCGGTCTGGTCGACGGCGGCGAGGCGCAGGTCATGACCGGCAAGGCGCTGGCCACGATGGACGACGAGGCGCTGCGCCGTTGCGTGCGCGAGGTGCAGGTGTTCGCACGGGTCGATCCGGCGCAAAAGCTGCGCATCGTGCGAGTTCTTCAGCAGCAGGGCGACATCGTGGCGATGACTGGCGACGGCGTGAACGACGCGCCGGCCCTCAAGGCGGCCGATATCGGCGTCGCGATGGGCCAGCGTGGCACCGACGTTGCGCGCGAAGCCGCCTCGCTGGTGCTGCTGGACGACAACTTCGCCTCGCTGGTCGAGGCGGTGCGCGCCGGAAGGCGTATTTTCACGAACCTGCGCAAGGCGCTGGGGTATCTCTTTGCGGTGCATGTGCCGATCGTCGGCGTGGCGCTGATCCCGGTCGTGATGGGCGGCCCGGTGCTGCTGCTGCCGCTGCACGTGGTGCTGCTCGAGCTGTTGATCGACCCGGCCTGCTCGCTGGTGTTCGAAGCCGAGCCGGCGTCCGACGACAGCATGACGGTGCCGCCACGGCATCGGGACGATGCATTGTTCTCGCTGGCTTCGGCAGCCCGTGCGTTCGCGATGGGCGCGCTGGTCTTCGTCGGCGTGGCACTGGTCCAGTGGGGCTTCCGCGCGCAGGGGGCCACGCACGAGGAGTTGCGCATGGCAAGCCTTGGATCGATCGTGCTCGGCAACCTGCTGCTGCTTCTGTGGTTCCGCAGGGCCGGTGTCCGGCTTGCGCACACCAACACGGTGTTCCATGCGCTGCTGATCGGTGTGTGCGTGGTCTGGGGCCTGCTGACGGGGGTGCCTGGCGTGGGGGTGGTGTTCGGCCTGCCGGATGCATCGTCGCCGTGGGCCTTGTGGGTCGTGTTGCCCGCGGGCTGGGCGCTGTGGCGCCTTTTCGCTGTTTCTCGCGGTCATTGAATCGCCAACACGCCATATGGACACTACACTGGTCAACGCATTGCGTGAAGAACTCCGCCGGGAGACCGGGCAGCCGGTCGCACTGGTCGAGACGCACATCTCCTGGGTGCTGCTGACGCAGACGTTCGCCTGCAAGCTCAAGAAGCCGGTGCGCCTGCCGTTCCTGGATTTCGGCAGCATCGAGGCCCGCAAGCATTTCTGCGACGAAGAACTGCGCCTCAACCGGCGCTTCGCCCCCGCGCTCTACATCGACGTGGCGCCGGTCTGCGGCACCCGCGATTCGCCGCGGATCGGCGGCGCCGGCACGCCCATCGACCATGTGGTCCGAATGCGGCGGTTTCCGGAGTCGTCGCTGCTGCGCGACCTGCTGGTGGCGGACCGGCTCCAGCCCGGGTGGCTGGAAGGCTTCGCGCAACGGCTGGCGGCGTTGCACGGGGCCGCGGAGTGCGCGACGCCGGCGTCCGGCTTCGGCAGTCCCGAGCTGATCGTTCGTGCGGCGACGGACGTGCTGGCTGCGTTGCGGGCACAGGCCGACGACAGCCGCCTCGCCGCGCTGGGCACATGGATTCGAGAGCAGGGCCGGGCGCTGCGCATGGCCTGGATCGCCCGCCAGCACGGCGGGGCCGTGCGCGAATGCCACGGCGACCTGCACACGGCCAACGTGGTCCTGCTCGACGGCGCGCTCGAGCCCTTCGACTGCATCGAGTTCGACCCGGCGCTGCGCTGGATCGACGTCATGAGCGACATTGCCTTCGTCACCATGGACCTGAAGGCCTACGGCCGCAGCGATCTCGCATTCCGTTTCCTGGACGCATCGCTGCAGCACAGCGGCGATTACCCTGGCCTGCGGGTGTGGCGTTTCTACGAGGTGTACAGGGCATTGGTGCGGGCCATGGCCTCGGGCCTGTGCCCGCAGGCGCCGGACGCCGATACCCGACCCGACTACCTGGCGTGCGCAGGGCAACTGGCGACGCAGCCGGAAGGAGGTGCCCGCCTGATGATCACGCACGGCTTCTCGGGTTCGGGAAAATCAAGCCTGGCCTCGCAGTTGCTGTGCGCCGCGGGCGCCGTTCGTGTGCGCTCGGACGTGGAGCGCAAGCGCCTGTACGGTCTCGATCCGCTGGCACGCTCCGCCGACCTCGGGCTCGACATCTACGGCGCGCAAGCGACCCGGCGGACGTTCGAAAGGCTGCACGCCTGCGCGCGCGACGCGCTGCTGGCGGGCTACCCGGTGATCGTGGACGCGGCCTTCCTGCGCAGTGCCGAGCGACGCCGCTTCGAGACTTTGGCAACCGAGCTCCGCGTGCCTTTCACAATCCTGGATTGCCGCGCCGACGCGGCCACGCTGCGCCGCCGCGTGGCCGATCGGGATGCGGCGGGCACGGACGCCTCGGAAGCCGGGCTGGCAGTGCTGGAGCGCCAACTGGAAAGCCACGAGCCACTGGACGCCGACGAACGCGCCCTGGCCATCGAGGTTTCCACGCAGGACACCGTGGAGATCGCGCTGGTCGAAGCGCGCTGGCGCGCCGCGACCCTGAGCCGCCGCAAGGACGACGACGATTGATGCGGCGTTCCCGCCTCAGTGCCGCAGGCGTGCTTCCACCGCCGTCTGGCAGGCCGCGCAACGGATGGCGGTGGGCTGCGCAAACAGCCGCGCACGCGGGATTTCCGCGCCGCAGTCTTCGCAGATGCCGTAGCGCCCGCCCGCCATGCGTGCGAGCGCCTGATCGATCTCTTCCAGCCTGGCGCGATCGATCTCGATCTCGGCAAAGCGAACGTCGTCGGCGCGTTCGGCCTCGGCCTCGTCGGCATGGGTCTTCACTTCATGCTGGCTCTCGGCCGACATGCGTTGGGCCGCAGGCGCCGAGGCGCGGAGTTCGTCGAGCACCTGGCGCTTCAGCATGTCGAGTTGCAGGTGCAGGTCGCGGCGGTCGTTGGTGTCGAGGTGTCTCATGGTGTGTCCTTGCGATGGAATGGCTGCAACGAGGCGGCGCGTTCGCGGTCAGGAGCGGTTGCGACGCGGCGCCGGAAGACGGACCGCCACATAGGCCAGCCGGCGGTCGCGCATGACCAGCAGCGCGACGGTGTTTCCGGGAGCGATCCGTGCCAGGCCTTGCCTGAAATCGTCCAGGCGATGAAGCTTCACCGTGTTCAGGGCCACGATCACGTCGCCGGCACGGATGCCTTCGCTGCGTGCAGGGCCGGCGGCTTCCCGCACCATCAAGCCGCTGTCGATGTGCAACTGCTGTCGCTGCGCGGGCGACAGATCACCCAGGCTCAGGCCCAGGCCGTCGTTCCATTCGGGCACCGCGGCCGCGAAGGATGTGCCGGGGAGCGCAGGCTGTGCCGCCAGCGAAACCTGGAGCGTGCGGGGCGCGCCGTGCCGCCACACCTCGAGCTGCATGCGGCTGCCGGGCTGGCGTTGTGCGATCTGCTGCGGAAGATCGGAAAAATGCGCGAGCGGCTTGCCGTCGAAGGCCAGCACCGCATCTCCCTGCGCAAGGCCCGAAGCCTCCGCCGGGCCGCCTGCCTCCACGCGGACGACCAGGGCGCCGGTCGCCGCCGGCAGGCCGAAGGACTGGGCCAGGGCGGGCGTCAACTCCTGGAACTCCGCACCCAGGTAGGCCCGGCGCACGGCGCCGTGTTCGCGCAGCTGTCCGGCGATGCGCATCGCCAGGTTGATCGGCACCGCGAAGGACAGGCCCATGTAGCCGCCGCTGCCGCTGTAGATCATCGAGTTGATGCCCACGACCTCGCCCCGGCTGTTGAACAGCGGACTGCCCGAGCTGCCCGGGTTGATGGCGACGTCGGTCTGGATGAAGGGAATCTCGCCCGCACCGCCGATCACCCGCCCGACTGCGCTGACAACACCCGCCGTGACACTGCCGTGGAACCCGAAGGGCGAACTGATCGCGGCCACCCAGTCGCCGGGACCGAGTGTCGAAGAGTCGCCGATGACGGCCACGGGCAGGGCGGTCGCATCGATCTTCAGAAGGCCGACGTCGGTGCGTTTGTCAACACCGACCACGTGTGCTGTGAAACGGCGCCCGTCGTCGAGTTGCACCTGAGCCTCGTCGATGTTCGTGACCAGGTGGGCGCTCGTGAGGATCAGCCCGTTGCTGTCGATGATCACGCCCGAGGCGAGGTCGCGGATCTGGCTGATCCGGACGCTCGCCGGCAGGGGCCAGGCGAGGCGGTCCGCGAAGTCGCGCTCCGGGGCGATTTCCAGCTCGATGCCTTCCGAACTCTCGTCGCGTCCGATGCGCAGCGTGCTGATGTCGACCACCGATGTGCTGCGGCTGGCGACAAGGGATGAAAAGCCGGGTGCGGCGTGCGCCACCGCCGGCGTTGGCCCGGTGGCGCAGGCGCCGAGACCGCCGCTGCAGACGAGCAGGACCGCCAGACAGGCGACACGGCGGCGCAGGCATCCCAGGACGTGGGGAGGGGCGGTTGCGTTGGGCGTGTTCACGTGTCAGATCGCCTGAGGCGACAGGGTGGCGGGGCGCACCACGGATTGCGAATCTTCCGCGCTCCGTATGGCCGTGCCGAATGCCTGCAGGCGGGCCGCACAGCTGCCGTCGTCGACCTCGCGCCGGGTGACCGCGGTGGTCGTGAGCGGTGCACGTCCCAGGAGTTCGCCGATCTCGGCCGCTGCGTTCGGTGCACCCTCTCCTCCCATGACCGAGAGCACGGCGACATCGGGCAGGCGGTGGCGCTGTTGAGCGACGAAGCTGCGCATGGGACCGGCCAGCCGCAGCATCCAGATCGGAGACACCAGCACCACGGCATCGAAGTCGCCGGGCGGCGGGCCGTCGTAGCGAATGGCGGGCTGCCGCCGGAAGAACGAGTCGAGCAGGCAGCGCCAGGTGCCGAGGGCGCCGCTGCGCGGACGCGCATCGGCGATGTCGGCGATGCGCCAGCCCTGCTGGCTGCACAGGAGTTGCGCGACCTTGCGGGAGGTGCCGGTGTAGGAATAGACGATCACCAGGACGTTGTTCATGGCTGCCTCTGCTGCATTCATATGCAGTCAATGTAGGCATGGCGAAGCAAGGCTGTCTTGCGCTGAATCAAGAATGGATGCTGTTGCGCAGGCGGGCCGCGAGCCCCTGGTTTTCTTGATATGGCGCAAGGTGGCTCCATGGCCGCACGACGACCATTCGTGCACCGGGGAACGTTCCCGTCGAAGGATCCATCATGAACATCCTGCTTGCCGTCGATGGCAGCGACTGCACGAATCGCTTGAAATGAAAGCCGTCACCCTCGCGCGAGGGACGATTGCGGCCGCGCTCGGCGCACTCGCGCTTGCAGGCGGAACGAGCGCCTGGTCGCAGGCGCGGTCGTGCCTGGACCATGTGCCGCCGCTGTCGCAGGGCGCCGATTTCGTGGCGGCCGCCGCGCGGCAGTCGCCTGCGGTGGTGAGCATCACCGTCGCAGGGGCAGGCAACGACTGGGCTGTCGCAGGCGACATGCGGTCTTCGACGTCTTGGGGGCAGGGCGTGGGCCGTGGCTTCGCCTCGGGCTTCATCTTCCGTCGCGACGGCTACATCCTGACCAGCGCGCATGCGGTGAACGGTGCGCAGGCGATCTCCGTCGCTACGGCGGACCAACGCCGCTTCGACGCCGAGGTGGTGGGCATCGACCGCCGTACCGACGTCGCGTTGCTCCGGATCGCGGCGTCCGACCTGCCGGTCGTTACCGTGGGCCACAGCAGCGAGCTCTGCCCGGGTGAATGGGTCGCAGCGATGGGCGCGCCGTTCGGCTTCGAACGCAGCGTCACCGCCGGCGTGGTGAGCGCCAATCCGCGCTACATGCCGGGTGGAAACGGGGTGCCGCTGATCCAGACCGATGTCGCGCTCAATCCCGGCAACTCGGGTGGTCCCCTGTTCGACGAGCGGGGGAATGTGGTGGGCATGAACTCGATGATCTACTCCGCAAGCGGCGGGTACTTCGGCGTGTCGTTCAGCCTGCCCATCGACACTGCGATGCGCGTGGCGGACGAGCTTCGCGCAACAGGGCGGGTGACGCGAAGCCATATCGGTGCCCGTACCCAGCCCCTGACCGCCGAATTGGCGCCGGCATTCGGCCTCGATGCCGCACTGGGCGCACTGGTTGTGCGCGTCGATCCGGACAGCCCGGCGGAGACGGCGGGGCTGCGCAGCGGCGATGTGGTGCTGGCCGTCGGTGCCGCGGCGGCGATGCCCTATGCCGAGATACAGGATCGCGTGGCCAGCGCCAGTCGGGGCAGTGGGTTGACCTTGCGTGTCTGGCGCCACAGGGCGCCGTTGACCGTGCAGGTGAGCGTGGCTCAAAGTGTGCCGGACATCGCGCCAAAGCTCGTTGCGCGCTCCGAAACGCGTGAGGTCCGGTTTGGACTCGACCTCGCGGAGCGCAAGGGTACGCTGGGCATCAGTTTGCTGGACCCCGGGCTTTATGTGCAATCGGCTTCGGGGTCGGCGCAGCGTGCGGGATTGCGCTATGGCGACATGCTGATCGCGGTCAACGACGTGCACGTGGCCGGCCTGGCGGATTTCGATGCGGCAATCCATTCCATTCCGGAGAGCGACACGGTTGCGTTGCTGGTCATGCGAGGCTCGGCCAGAAGCTACATAGCGATTCCCCCGCGCGTGTCGAGGCGCGCGCCGTTGGCGCAGCGTGCGGGCGATGCCGCAGCGTTGACGCCGTGAAACCGCTGCCATGAAGTCGGTCAGCTGTGGCGTTCTGGTGTTCGATCCTGCAGGAAGTCTGCTGCTCGGCCATGCGAACGCAAGCCGGTACTGGGACATTCCGAAAGGCGAGGGCACAGCGCAAGAGCAGGGCGCGCAGACCGCGGTGCGCGAGGCCTTCGAGGAATGCGGGCTGCGGCTGTTGCCCGGTCAATTGAGGGAAATCGGCCTTTTTAGATACCGGCGGAACAAGGAACTCCGGCTTTTCGCCGTGCTGGTGGCGCACTTCGAGGCGAAATCCTGCGTATGTTCCAGCTTCTACACGGACCGCCATGGGCGACTGTGCCCCGAGATGAACGGATTCCGATGGGCCACGCCGGAAGAGTTGCCGCTGTTGTGCGCCCCCAGCCTGGTTGCCGTGCTGACGCAAACGCTCTCATTGGCGGCGATCCACGGGCAGCTGCTGTATGAAGCTGCTCCTGTCCAGGCGGCACCTGCGCAGCGTGAGCTCACCCGGATTGGTCCGGCGCATGGCGGCGCACAGCCTCTCGTTCAAGAATGACGGCGCACTGCCAGATTCTCTTCCGGGGCGACGGACGCTGAGGGTTGCCTTGGAACGTTGCTTGGAGCGGGTGAAGGGAATCGAACCCTCGTATGAAGCTTGGGAAGCTGCCGTTCTACCATTGAACTACACCCGCATTTTTTAACCCGTTGATTCCAAACGAGTTATCGACCTGACTACCTGATTCTACAGAGGAGAAAAGGTCTTTCGACTTCGACCGTGTTCCCAACGTCATCCGGTCTGCTGACGACAGCCGGGAGTATAGGTCCATGTTCTTTGACGTTCGCGCTGCCAAGCCTCAAAGGCCTGCCCGTCAGTACGAGGCACCCGATCGTCAGTCTGTCAGCGCTTCGGGCTGAGATCCAAAGGGATTCGGAACATGCTCGAGCTTCACGAGCCATTCCGACTGATCTGGCGTTGAGCCCTGTCGGTAGTACCGCATCGTCACTTGGTACATCAGGTTCGGAAAATCGGGGAAGCTGATGAGGTCCCCAACGTTGTACGGACAACCCGCAGTTGCCTCTACCCTCGGCCATGCGCCCGAAGCCTTCGCGACCATCTGGTCGTGGTCCTCCATCAGGAATCTGACTGTCATTTCGTCCGCCCCTTGCGGGGTCCGTGTTGAGGAAATCGGACTCTACCTCTCGTCAGCAGGAACCACGTCAGATTGGCGGCGTGGAGTCACGAGTGCCGAAGGTCATGGGTGCTTTGCAAAAGACGGGGCAATCCGATTGCATGAGATGCAGCGGAAGGTGAGAGGGCGGCGCCGCGGATTGCCACCGGTATTCGAGCCAGCAAGCTGTGGGCAAGAAAAAGCCCGCACAAGGCGGGCAAAGGTAGCCCTGGAGGAGGGAGGAAGAGAGAAGTGGGCTACCGAAATGAAGTCTAACGCACTACATGCGAGACGATAGGTAACTTTGGGCAACCGTGATTGCGATAAACGCTGCTGCCTCGAGGAAGGGCGTGGCGCCTGTTGCCCGCCGCTTGCACGGAAAGTTCGAACCCACGCCGACGACGGAAGCAGGCTCGCAGTCCCTCGCATTGAATCCTTTTGGCTACAGAGTGGGGTCGGAACGATATCCCCCATTTGTGGGTTGCACCCGACGGTGCTATCGCACACCATCCGGACATGTATCTGCATGCTCTGGTTGCCGATCTGCCGCAGGCAGAACGCGCGGCGTTGGTCCAGGCCACCGAACTCCGTTCCTACCGGCGAAACGACATCGTGCTCGCCGTGGACGAATGGACGGACCGGATCTACTGCGTGGCCAGCGGGCTGCTGCGCGTGGTGGCGCATGGCAGCGGCAGCGGCAACGGCAACGGTGACGTCACCACCGACTTCATTCGCAAGGATGATTTCTTCCTCGGTGCTTCTTTCAACGAAGACCGCTACCAGGCCGGCCAGACGCTCGTCGCAGCGCTGCCTTCGTCGGTGTATCTCATTCCCGTCTCTGCAATGCGCAGGCTGTGCGCATTGCACCCCGAGGTGGTCCTGACACTGCTGAGCCTTGCCATGAAGCGCATGAGCGCGATGCGTGGGCAACTGCGCCGGATTTCATCGCTGTCGTCCGAAGATCTCGTGGGCCGCGTGCTTCATCAGTTGACCCAGCTCGCACCGGCAACGACGGGTGGGTATGACAAGCGCATCACACAATCGGTGATCGCATCCTATTCGGGGCTCTCGCGCGAGGTGGTCAACAGGACCATGCGCAACATGGAGGACCGTGGACTCGTGCGCCGCGACGAGTGCGGCGTGCATGTGCCCGAGGCGTTCGCCGCGACAGACTTCGGCTTGCCGCCTGCCGGATAGAACGCTTCCGAGATGGGCGCGCCTTCGCCGGACTCGCGACTTCCGCTGCCGGGAGCGACCGGTGCATGAGTTCCGCGGCGACTGCCGGCTCGGTCGAGGCGAAGGGTCCGCTGTCGCCACGCGAGCTGAAGGTGCTGCGGCTGATTGCCCGGGGCTGGAGCAACCGGCAGATCGCTGAAGAAACTCACCGCTCCATCAACACGATCGAGACCCGGCTCAAGAGCATCTACCGCAGGCTGGCCGTCAAGTCGCGCACGGGTCCCGCGACCACCTGTGTCGAGTTGTGAACTGGGACACATTCCGGGCCTAAAAGTGAATGCGTGAGCCGATCGACATCCGTAGTATCAAATTGTTTTCGAATTCTTACGGAGCTCCCAACGTGATGGTTTTCAGACCCGGCTTCCATCGAACGCAAGACCGCGGCGTCTTGCGTGCGGGTCTGCATCGCGAATCAGCAGTACCGTCAGTTCGAAGGTTGCTCTCATGCCGAACCCCTGACCGCGACCGCGCGCGGAGGCCGACGTCCTCCGCCGATTGCGCGCCGCTCCCCGTGACGCGATAGCCGATCGCCGGCTGCTCCGAGAGGAGCGTCGAGGCGCCTGGAGTTCTCGCCCGCCCGGTGATTTTCAAGAACCCGTTCAAACCCGCGTTTCGGCGGGGGATGGAGAACTGTTGCCGCCACGAACGTGCAGCTTTCTCCCGGGCCCACAGTTTTTTTATCGAGGATGCAATGTCCGCTCTTTCGCAAACCACAGACAGGCCCCTTCGGCCGTGGAGGCCGATCGCACCGGCATTCCACATGCCGATGCATCACCGCGTTGCATCCGCCGACACGCCAAAGGATCGCACCGTGTGGAATGTGCAGGCGGCCGGTGTTGGGCGACGACGGGATTGCGCGTTCGTCTTCATCGCCAACCTGCCGCACCTCGTCGAGGCTTATGGCCTGGACTTCGCGATGGCCGTGAGCCGCGAGATCAAGCGCCGGCTTTGCGCCAGCTTCCTGAGCTCGGCCGAAACAGACCTGGCCTGCCTGCGCGACGACTGCTTTCTGCTGTGGAGCAATGACGCCTTCGCGGCCGGCCCATCGCACGCGGCGCAACCCGTCAGCGAGCAACTCGAGACGCTGCTCGCCGTGACCGGCAGCGAGCCGATACGCGCCGAGGGAATGACGGCACTGGCGCAATTGCATGCGGACTGGATCGAGGTGTGCGCGCCGGAGCAACTGGGCGCCTCGGAGATCGAGCTCACGCTGTGGACTGCCCAGCCCTTTCCGGACGCGCAAGAAAACCGCACCGACGGATGGCGACAGCTCTACCGCGCGGACATGGATGTGGCGGTGCGCGTGAGCGAGGCACTGCAGGCCGATCGCCTTGCCTTCGCATGGCGGCCCGTGGTCGATGCCTACGCGTCCGCAACCACGTTCTACCGTGAGGCACGCCCCCGCATCGCACCGCACTCAGGCCATCCGGCTTCGCCCACGCCGGAGGTGTTCATGCCGTGCCTGCAGCGTCTCGGCCTGGCCCGCGTGTTCGACAGGCTGGTGGTGCGGCAGGTCCTCGACGAATTGCGGCGCGAGCCTTCGGTGCGCGTGGGGGTGAGCATCTTCGCGCAGAGCGCGCGGCTCGATCACTGGTGGGCGTCCCTGCTGTCGACCCTGCAGTCCCAGCCGGCGTTGGCTTCCAGCCTGACGGTGGAAATCTCCGACGGCATGGCGTTCTCGAATCTGGAATCGGTTCGCGACTTCTGTGCCCGGCTGCGGTCGTGCGGCTGCCGGATCGCGATCAAGGACTTCGGTGTCGGGACCGGCAACCTGGCCGCGGTACAAGCCTGCCGCCCCGACATCGTCAAGCTCGACGCCTCGTTCCCGCGCCGGGCGCGCGAAAGCGAGTTCGGCCGCGAATGCCTGCGCGACATGCTGACGCTCTGTGCGCATCTGGCATCGCACGTCGTGGTCGACGGCGTCGAGCGCGAAGAGGACATGGACGTGGCGTTGGACGCAGGCGCCCGGTGGTTGCAGGGCTACTACCTGCACGATGCCGAAGAACCGGTACGGCCCGCTTCGCAGACGAACCTGGTCCAGCGGAGGCCGGCATGAGCATTCCGCTGGAATTGCATCTGGGCCTGGTCCGGCTGAACGCGGAGCTGAACAACCTGCAGCGCGCGATCCAGGAGGTCTTGAACTGCAGCGGACTGACCTCCGGCGGTGCCGGCCCGAACGACCTCGCGGCCAAGGCGCAGTACCTCGTGCTGGAGGCGGCGATCCGCCTCCAGGCGGACCGAGGTCCGCGCATCGCGTCCTCGAAACAGGACGACAGGTCCCCGAAGCGGCGCCGTCGGCTCGTCGGTGAACGGCTCCACCAGCAGCAGCTCGGCCTGCGCGTTCGGCGCACTCAATTGACAGGGAAGAAGGAATGACCATGTTCAAGTCGATCCGTGCATTGGCGCGCGACAAGACGGCAGGCCGTGGGCTGATCGCGGCGGCCGCCATCGCAAGCCTCGCCGGACCGTGCAGACGGTCCGGGCCTTTTTGCGACACGGAGATAACGAGGGTTTGACCATCGGTTGTGGATTCGGGCGTGCCTTCGAATCCGGCAACCGAATCGAATTCATCATCTTCAGCCATGTACCTGCACCCCCTTCTTCACAACGTCAGCACGGCGGAGCGAAAGGCCTTGATCCAATGCAGCGAGCTTCGCTCCTATCGGCGCAACGAGCTGGTGCTCCATGCGGACGAATGGACGGACCGCATCTACTGCGTGACCAGCGGCCTGCTGCGGGTCGTGGTGCATGGGAGCGCAAACAGCGGCGACGTCACGACCGACTTCATTCGCCGGTGGGATTTCTTCCATGGTCCTTCGCTCAGCGAGGACCGTTATCAGGCCGTGCCGACGCTCATTGCGGCGCTGCCTTCGTCGGCGTACCTCGTGCCGGTATCGGCGGTGCGCGAGCTCTGCTCGAAGCACCCCGAGGTGGCGCTGGGCTTGCTCGAACTCGCGATGCAGCGCATGGACATGCTGCGCGGGCAGCTGCGGCGGATTTCTTCGCTGTCGGCGGAAGTCCTGGTCAGCCGTGTGCTCTACGAATTGACCCAGCTCGCGCCCGCGGGCTCGAGCGGCTACGACAAGCGCATCACCCAGGCGGTGATCGCCTCCTATTCGGGACTCTCGCGCGAGGTGGTCAACAAGACCATGCGCGACATGGAGAGCCGTGGCCTCGTCTGGCGCGACGAGCACGGCATCCATGTGCCGCCCGATTTCGCGTCGACGGACCTTGGCAACTTGCCGCCCGTGGAGAAAAACGCGTCCAACGCTGAGCCTGAACACAGCGAGTCGCTGCTGTTTCCCGATCTGCTCATTGCTCCTCGCGAATGAATGAAGGGCGAATCGAACTGAATTCGCGGCAAGTAGGGGGGCGACATCGCCGATCATGGCCCGGGCAAAAAATACCCGCCGAAGCGGGTTGGAGGAGCGCCTGCGGGGCGCTCTAAGGACGAAACAGAGAGCTCTTCTTCTATGCGGCCCTGTTGTGTGACAGCACGTTGATCGTCGACGGGGTGACTGCAAATGGCTGTAAGCCAAAAATAGGCTGTTGTCGTAGGACACACTTAAAAGTGTGAAAAATTTGGCAACCGGCAATCGTCTCGGCGTGCCATTCGAGGCCGAAGTGTCGGTCTCGTCTTACAGGTGAGGTCTGCATGAAGCCCTAGATTTTGCGGACTCGCTTTGAAGTGCGAGTTCTCTGTGCGTGACAGCACCTGAAGAGATTCAACCCAGCTTGGCGCTGGGTTTTTTTTCGCCGCGCGGCCCGAAAAGTGTGAACTAGTTCCGGTTCTGGCCATCAACTTTGCGGAACTGTGTCTTGTCGCGCCTTGTGTTGCAGGCCAGCCATTCCCAATCCGCGGATCGCTGCCGCACACTCTTCCCACAACGAAAAAGAGGTGCTTCATGGGAGCGATGAATGAACCGTCACCTGAGGTGGGCACATTCCTGTGTCGCTTCAGCATTCCGATCCGGGTCGACGAAGAGCGGTTCCAGTACTTCCCCGTCGTCGGGGTCTTTCGCCGCATGCCGTTCGATCAGGTGGATCGGTGGGTAATGCGGCCGGACGGCCGGGCACGCACGGATCGCGATCTGGCGGCCGAGGTTCTCCTCGAGTTGCGCCGACCGCTCGGGTCCACCGGCAAGACGGCTTCGCTTCAGTTCAGTGTCGGCGACGTCATCGAAATCGACCGGGCCGCGGCCATCATCGTGGCAACGTTTCTGGCCCAACTCCCGCGCGGGGCAGAGCGAGAGCCCGAGAACGAATTCGAGGGCGCGGCGTAGGGCCGGTTCTTTCCATTGAAAAAGCCCGCGCGAGGCGGGCTTTGGAAGGTGGTCGTGAACTCTCACGCGGTCCACGGTTACGGCAAATGTTCAATTGCGGAAGCCACCTGTTGTTTTTCTCGTCGCAGTGACTTCGACGCGCCGGTGTGAGATTCGGCTTGCCTGGCCAGGCAACACCCGAACCATGTCCGGGCGAGGCAGGATTGTACCAGAAGCCTCTTTTTCGCCTCGGAAGCCACGCGATGGGTGGCAAATCCAAATATTTTTCAGCTGCTGCCACTTTTGCAGGCACCGTGTTGCAGGCCACGCCAGGCAACGATTCTGCGCAATGCACACACGGTTTTCCACAACATTGTCCCCATTGAAAATGGAAAACCCGTCATGGCCATGTGCTAGGCAAAAGCGACCGCTGTCGCCGCTCGGGTAGGCGCGCGCTGACAGACGTCGGACGGCCCCGAGGAGGAACATCTCTTGACCGCATTCTTGCGGCAAGGAGCATGAAATGACCTTCGACTTCCTGTTTCGTCCCAGCCATACCGCCTATCTCAAGCGGGCGTCGGCACTGCTCGAGGAAGCGCAGATGGCACGCATCGAACACCAGGCCGCGGCGGAACATCACAGCGCCTTGGCCCGGATGTATGCGGAGCGCGTCAGGCGACTCGAAAGCGAGCTCTATCGGCAGCCGCGCGGCCCGGAGCACGGGCCGGCAGACGTCGTTGCAGACGACCGGCCGCAGTTGTATTCGCTGGACGGCAGCCGCAAGCCAGGGTTGACGTCGGCGACCTGACCTGGCTCGGCCTTGGCCTCGCCCCATTTTCAGTTCGGCTTAAGGTTGGGGAACGATACTGGTCCTGACGGTCTTCCGGCGTTGGTAGAGGTCGCTTTGGCACCCGCTCTCGAGAGCGGTTCCTCGAGGCTGAAGGCCGTCAGGATTTTTCTTCGCAAGGCATGCGCCATACGCTGTTGCACTATCTCTCGACACAGGAACTGCCCGCCACCGTTGCAGGTGTGCAGGGCGTTGCTGCAGTCGAGGCCCTGATCCGGGAAGGCTGCGTCAGAGCCGTCGTTCCCCTGGGCCGGTCCGCCGTGGCCGAGTTGCCGGTGGCAACGGTGACCGAACTCACCAGGCTGGGACGCCGCGCGCTGCGGCGCTTCATGGTGCATCAGCGCTCCGATAAGGCGCGTTGCTAGCGCAGGAAGACGTGCTGCATGAACTGCCTGATCGGGTACTGGATCACCGTCTGTACCCTGGCAGGCAGTTCCAGTGGCCGCATCAGCATCTTGAGCGTGGCGCCCGGGCTCAGGTTGGTGCGGATGGTGCTGTTCATGCGCGCGCTCAGCTGCTGCACATAGGCCGTGTCGTGAGCCCGATGAGGAGACCGGGCCTTCACGACATGGCGGATCGCGCAGTCGGCGTCTTCGCTCTTCAGCTCCAGCGTGCGCCGGCCGATGGTGCCGAACACGCGAAAGCGGCTCAGCTTTTCCTGCTCGCGGTAGCGGCGGAAGAAGCGGTAGAAGTGCTTGTAGTGGTTGACCTCGTCGGCCGCAATGCGGGTCGCGAGGTCGTGCAGCACCGGTTCGGTGGTGCCGCGGGCCATGGCGCGGTAGTAGGTGGCGGTGCCGGTCTCGACCACGCAGCGGGCGGTCATTTCGAGGGCGCGGGTCGGCGCCAGCAATTCGATCTTGCAATAGGTCGCGTATTCCTCGAGAAAGCCGCGGTAGGCTGTTTCCCACTCGAACTCCGGCCAGACGTGCCGCACATAGGCGCGCAAGGCCTCGCCGTGCTGGAGTTCCTCGGGCTCCCAGTGATCCGAGAGCCATTCGGTGACCTCGTCGTCGCCGCGAAAGAAATCCACCAGGTTCTGCGTGTACAGGTCCGAGCCGCTTTCGACGAACGAGGCGGAGGTCACGAGGTAGAAAAGGTTCTCGTCATTGCGCACTTTGTCGAGTGCGATGCGCGAGAAATCGAGATCCTCGATCTTCCAGTGTTCGGCCTCTTGACCTGCCATGCGGACTCCTTGATTCATGTTGTGCATATGAATAGGACGAAGCCGGCCACGTTTGGTTCGGCCGCGCGGGCTGCAGGGCGCATATTAGCCGCGGTGTCCCGATCATGCCGTTTGCCCTTGGGCCGCCCAGGCCCCATAGGCAAACCTATAATCGATTGTTCAAGCAAATCAAGCAGTTAGGCCGGTTCAACGCAGTGGTTTCGACGCAGGGTCGCCATCGCCAGGCCGCCCTCGACAGAAGACGAAATCAAAGATGAGCCAGCCCACATTCACGGTTGCGGACATCCGCAAGACCTTTCTCGATTTCTTCGCCTCCAAGGGCCACACGGTGGTGCCCTCGAGTTCGCTGGTGCCGGGCAACGACCCGACGCTGATGTTCACCAACTCGGGCATGGTCCAGTTCAAGGACGTGTTCCTGGGCGAAGACAAGCGTCCCTACGTGCGCGCCGCCTCGGTCCAGGCGTGCCTGCGTGCCGGCGGCAAGCACAACGACCTCGAGAACGTGGGCTACACCGCGCGCCACCACACCTTCTTCGAGATGCTGGGCAACTGGAGCTTCGGCGACTACTTCAAGCGCGAGTCGCTCAAGTGGGCCTTCGAGCTGCTGACCGAGGTCTACAAGCTGCCGGCCGAAAAGCTCTGGGCCACCGTCTACATCGAGGACGACGAGGCCTACGACATCTGGACCAAGGAAATCGGCCTGCCGCCCGAGCGCGTCGTGCGCATCGGCGACAACAAGGGCGGCCGCTACATGTCCGACAACTTCTGGATGATGGCCGACACGGGCCCCTGCGGCCCGTGCTCCGAAATCTTCTACGACCACGGCCCCGAGATCCCCGGCGGCCCGCCCGGCAGCCCCGATGAAGACGGCGACCGCTACATCGAGATCTGGAACAACGTGTTCATGCAGTTCGACATGCAGCCCGACGGCTCGGTCAAGAAGCTGCCCGCGCCCTGCGTCGACACCGGCATGGGCCTGGAGCGGCTGGCCGCAATCCTGCAGCATGTGCACAGCAACTACGAAATCGACATCTTCGACGCGCTCATCAAGGCCGCAGCGCGCGAGACCGGCGAGAAAGACCTGTCGAACAACTCGCTGCGCGTGATCGCCGACCACATCCGCGCCACCTCGTTCCTGGTGGCCGACGGCGTGATCCCCTCGAACGAGGGCCGCGGCTACGTGCAGCGCCGCATCATCCGCCGCGCGATTCGCCACGGCTACAAGCTGGGCCAGAAGAAACCGTTCTTCCACAAGCTGGTGCCCGACCTCGCGAAGCTGATGGGCGATGCGTATCCCAAGCTCGTGGCTGATGAAAAGCGCATCACCGACACACTGAAGGCCGAGGAAGAACGCTTCTTCGAAACGCTAGCCAACGGCATGGAAATCCTCGACGCGGCCCTGGCCGGTGGCGCCAGGACGCTGCCGGGCGAAGTCGCCTTCAAGCTGCACGACACCTACGGCTTCCCGCTGGACCTGTCGGCCGACGTGTGCCGCGAGCGCGGCGTGAGCGTCGACGAAGCCGGCTTCAACGTCGCCATGGAAAAGCAGAAGGCCGCGGGCCGCGCGGGCGGCAAGTTCAAGATGGACCGCAACGTCGAATACACCGGCGCGGGCAACGCCTTCACCGGCTACGACCACCTCGAGGAAAGCGCCAAGATTGTCGCGCTGTACTTCGAAGGCGCCGCCGTGCAGGAACTGAAGGAAGGCCAGCCCGGCATCGTGGTGCTCGACACCACGCCTTTCTATGCCGAGAGCGGCGGCCAGGTCGGCGACCAGGGCGTGCTCATTGCCGAGGGCGTGCAGTTCGGCGTCGACGACACCCAGAAGATCAAGGCCGACGTGTTCGGCCACCATGGCACGCAGACCCAAGGCACGCTCAAGGTCGGCGACGCGGTCAAGGCCGCGGTCGATACCGCGCGCCGCGCCGCCACCATGCGCAACCACTCGGTCACCCACCTGATGCACAAGGCCCTGCGCGAAGTGCTCGGCGACCACGTGCAGCAGAAGGGTTCGCTGGTCGATGCCGACAAGACGCGTTTCGACTTCGCGCACAACGCGCCCGTCACGCAAGACCAGATCGTCGAGATCGAGAAGCGCGTCAACGCCGAGGTCCTCGCCAACTCCGAGACGCACGCCCGCGTGATGGACATGGAATCGGCCCAGAAGACCGGCGCCATGATGCTGTTCGGCGAGAAGTACGGCGAGACCGTGCGCGTGCTCGACATCGGCTCCAGCCGCGAACTCTGCGGCGGCACCCACGTGGGCCGCACCGGCGACATCGGCCTGTTCAAGATCGTCGGCGAGGGCGGCGTGGCCGCCGGCGTGCGCCGCATCGAAGCCGTCACCGGCGCCAACGCGCTGGCCTACCTGCAAGACCTCGAATCCACCGTGCACAGCGTGGCCGCCACCCTCAAGGCGCCGGCCGCCGAGCTGCAGGGGCGGCTCACGCAGGTGCTGGAGCAGGTGAGGGCGCTCGAGCGCGAAGTGGGCTCGCTCAAGGGCAAGCTCGCATCGTCCAAGGGCGACGAGCTCCTGGCGCAAGCGGTCGATGTCAACGGCATCAAGGTGCTCGCCGCCAAGCTCGACGGCGCCGACGCCAAGACGCTGCGCGACACCATGGACAAACTCAAGGACAAGCTCAAGACGGCCATCATCGTGCTGGCCGCCGTCGACGGCGACAAGGTGCAGATCGCAGCCGGCGTCACCGCCGACACCACGGGCAAGGCCAAGGCCGGCGAGTTGGTCAACTTCGTGGCCCAGCAGGTCGGCGGCAAGGGCGGCGGCAAGGCCGACATGGCCATGGCCGGCGGCACCAATGCGGCGGGCCTGCCTGCCGCTCTGAAGTCGGTTCAGGGCTGGGTCGCGGAACGCGCCTGATGACCGACGCGCTGCCCGGCGAAGTGCTCGTGATGGGCGCGGGCACCATCGGCTGCTACATCGGCGGCCGTCTCGCCGCGGCGGGCGTGCCCGTCACCTTCGTCGGCCGTCCGCGCGTGCTGCGCAAGCTGGCGGACCACGGCCTGACGCTCAGCGATCTCGACGGTGCGAAGCACCACATCCTGCCTTCGGCGCTGCGCCTGTGCGAACAGGTGCCCGCCGGCGCCAGGCCCGCGCTGGTGCTGTTGTGCGTGAAGAGCGGGGCCACGGCCGAGGCAGCGGGCGAACTGGCTTTCGCGCTGCCCGCGGGCACCACGGTCGTTTCGCTGCAGAACGGCATTTCGAACAGCGCCGCGGCGTCGCAGGCCGGCCCGTCGCTCAATGTGCGGCCCGGCATGGTGCCGTACAACGTGGCCGAGATCGGCGAAGGCGCTTTCCATCGCGGGACGCCCGGCCGGCTGGCCGCCGAGGACGATGCGGCACTGCGCCCCTGGCTGCCCGTGTTCGAGCGCGCCGGCGTGCCGCTCGACCTGCATGCCGACCTGTTGCCGGTGCAGTGGGGCAAGCTGCTGCTCAACCTCAACAACCCCGTCAATGCGCTCTCGGGCCTGCCGCTGCGCCAGGAGCTGATGCAGCGCGGCTACCGGCAATGCTTTGCCGCCCTCATCGACGAAACGCTCGACGTGCTCGGCGCGAGCGGCATCGCGCCCGCGCAGGTGGCGGCCGTTCCGGCGCGGCGGCTGCCCGGCCTGCTGCGCCTGCCCGACTGGCTGTTTCGCATCGTCGCGGCGCGCATGCTGCGCATCGATGCCAAGGCCCGCTCGAGCATGGCCGACGACCTGGCACTCGGCCGGCGCACCGAGATCGACGCGCTCAGCGGCGAGGTGGTGCGTCTCGCACAGGCGCACGGCCTGAGCGCACCGCGCAACGCGCGCATGGTCGCGTTGCTCGAGGCCTGGCCGCAACAGCCGCAGCGCTGGCCGGCACGGCAATTGCAGGATGCATTGGGCCTGTAGCGTTACCCTCGGGCCGTTGCGGCTATCAAGAAAGAGGGAGTTCTCATGCAGGTCCTGATTCTCGGCAGCGGTGTCATCGGCACCTCGGTGGCCTACTACCTGGCGCGTGCCGGCCATGAGGTGACGGTGCTGGAGCGCCAGGCGGCGCCCGCGCTCGAAACCAGCTTCGGCAACGCGGGCGAAGTGTCGCCCGGCTACTCGGCGCCGTGGGCCGGGCCCGGCGTGCCGGTCAAGGCCATCAAGTGGATGCTGATGCAGCACAGCCCGCTAGTCGTCAAGCCCATGCTCGATCCCGCGATGTGGCGCTGGGGCCTCTCGATGCTGCGCAACTGCACGCAGGCGCGCTACGAGCTCAACAAGGGCCGCATGGTGCGGCTCGCCGAATACAGCCGCGATTGCCTCAAGGCCCTGCGCGCGGACACCGGCATTCAATACGACGAGCGCATGCAGGGCACGCTGCAGCTCTTTCGCACCCAGCAGCAACTCGACGGCACCTCGAAAGACGTCGAAGTGCTCAAGGCCTCCGGCGTGCCCTACCAGGTGCTCGACCGCGAAGGCTGCGTGCAGCACGAGCCCGCGCTCGCGGCGGTGAAGGACAAGTTCGTCGGCGGCCTGCGCCTGCCGGGCGACGAGACCGGCGATTGCTTCAAGTTCACCCAGGCGCTGGCCAAGCTCGCAGAGGCAGCGGGCGTGACCTTCAGGTTCGGCGTGAACATCCAGGCTGTCGAACACGATGCAGCCAAGGGCGTGACTGCGGTGCGCACCGACGCGGGCAGCTTCACCGCCGACCGCTACGTGGTCGCGCTCGGCAGCTACTCGCCCGCGCTGGTCAAGCCGCTGGGCATCGATCTGCCGGTGTACCCGGTCAAGGGCTTCTCGATCACCGTGCCCATCGCCGACGCGAGCGGCGCGCCCGAATCCACCGTGATGGACGAAACCTTCAAGGTGGCCGTCACGCGGCTCGGCGACCGCATCCGCGTGGGCGGCACGGCGCAGCTTTCGGGCTTCGACCTCGCGCTCAACCCGCGCCGCCGCGACACGCTCGAACACGTCGTGACCGATCTCTTCCCGAAGGGCGGCGATGTGCGCGAGGCCTCCTTCTGGACCGGCCTGCGACCGATGACGCCCGACGGCACGCCGGTGATCGGTGCCACCCGCATTCCCAACCTGATGCTGAGCACCGGCCACGGCACGCTCGGCTGGACCATGGCGGCCGGCACCGGCCGCGTGATGGCCGACCTGATCGCCGGCAAGGCGCCCGAGATCGACATGGAAGGCCTGACCGTGGCGCGCTACGGCGGCTGAGCAGGCCCGACACCCCACCCCGAGCAGGGCGGCCCAAAAGGCCGCCCTGTTTACGTTGGGTTGCGCGATCTAGGGTTTCTACCTAGTCGCGAAGTTGTCTTCCTGGGTATTCTTCGTGCGTTCCATCAATAAATCGTTGTTTCATTAGAGAAACAAAACACCGGCCACCACGGACCCATGAAACACTCACGCCGCCATGCCGTCGCAGCCGCCATTTCCCTGGCCGCCGCTTGCGCCACCGGACTTGCCTGGGCGCAGAACTACCCCAGCAAGCCGATCACGCTGGTCGTTGCCTATCCGGCGGGTGGCGACACCGATGCGCTGGCGCGGCTCTTCGCCGAGAAGCTCTCGGCGCGGGTGGGGCAGCCGGTGGTGGTCGACAACCGCCCGGGCGCCAGCGGCATCATCGGCAGCGCCTACGTGTCGAAGGCGGCGCCCGACGGCTACACGCTGCTGCTCGCGCCCAGCACCTTCTCCATCGCGCAGCTGGTGCTGAAGACCAACGGCGCGTCGGGCTACGACGTACTCAACGGCTTCACGCCGATCGTGCAGACCGGCAGCCAGCCGCTGTTCCTGGTGGCGAGCGGTGCGAGCGGTTTCGCCAGCCTGAAGGATGCCGTTGCCGCCGCGAAGGGCGCCAGCAAGTCGCTCTCGTATGCGAGCCCTGGCAGCGGCTCGCCGATGCACATCCTCGGCGAGATGTTCGCCCGCGCGTCGGGCGCCAACCTGGCGCACGTGCCGTACAAGGGCGTGGCGCCCGCGGTCAACGACGTGCTCGGCGGCCATGTGCCCGTCACCTTCATCACGCTCGGCCCGGTGGCGCCTTACTTCGCCAACGGCAAGCTGCTGCCGCTGGCCGTGGCCTCGCGCGAGCGCTCGCCGCTGGCGCCCAAGGTGCCGACGCTGCTGGAGCAGGGCTACAAGGACGTCGAGGTGACGGCCTGGAACGGCCTGTGGGGCCCGCGCCAGCTGCCGCCCGAGATCGTCAAGACGCTGAACGGCCACTTCAACGAGATCCTCAAGATGCCCGACATCGTCGCGCGCATGGCCGTGCTCGGCACCACGCCGGTGGGAGGCGATGCCGAGGTGCTCGGCAAGACCAACGCCGCGGACTACGCGCGCTTCGGCAAGGTCATCAAGGAGCTCGGCATCCAGGCCGATTGAACATCCCATGACCGAACCCAAAGCCACTCCCGATCCGTCGAGCCTGCAGGCGCTGCTGGCCGAGCTGCCGGCCAGCCTGCTGGCGGGCCGCCGCGTGCTCGTGACCGGCGCCGCACGCGGCCTGGGCCTCGCGTTCGCGCAATGCGTCGCCGCGGCGGGCGCGAGCGTGGTGCTGGCCGACATCCTCGGCGATCTGGCCGAGACCGAGGCGAAGGCGCTGCGCGATGCCGGCCACAAGGCCCATGCGCTCGCCGTCGACCTGTCGGACCCCGCCTCCATCGACGCCTGCGCCGCCGAAGCCGTCCGCCTGCTCGGCGGCCTCGACGGCCTGGTCAACAACGCGGCCATCACCAACTCGGGCGGCCGCGACGCGCACCAGCTCGAAATCGACACCTGGGACCGCGTGATGAACGTCAACGTGCGCGGCACCTGGCTCATGGGCCGTGCCTGCCAGCCCGCGCTGGCTGCGAGCGGCCGCGGCGCCGTCGTCAACCTGGCCTCCGACACCGCGCTCTGGGGCGCACCCAACCTGCTGGCCTACGCATCGAGCAAGGGCGCGGTCATCTCGATGACGCGTTCGCTGGCGCGCGAATGGGGCGGCGACAACATCACCGTCAACGCCGTGGCCCCGGGCCTCACGCTGGTCGAGGCCACCGAGTACGTGCCGATGGCGCGCCACCAGAAGTACCTGGAAGGCCGTGCCATTCCACGCGAACAGCAAGCCGCCGACGTGTGCGGCGCCACGCTGTATCTGCTTTCCGGCCTCTCGCGCTTCGTGACGGGCCAGCTGCTGGCCGTCAACGGCGGCTTTGCGATGCACTGAATTTTTTCCGACGAATGGAGTGAACACTATGAGCGATTTGTCCGAACAACAGAAGATCACCGATGCCGCCGGCAACAGCCTGGCGCAGCCCGAAGGCAGCAGCCTTGCCGAGTGGATGAGCACCCGCATCGCGCGCTACGAAACCCGCAAGTACGACTGGGACGCGCTGAAGTTCCAGGCCGACCTCGACCCCAAGTTCCGCCGCGCGCAGATGCGCTACGTGGGCACCGGCGGCACCGGCATCGCTGCGGACGTCAACACCGTGCCCGCCGAGCACTTCACCTTCTCCACCATGGTGATTCCGGCCGGCCATGAGGGCCCGCCGCACCTGCACACCGACGTGGAAGAAGTGTTCTTCCTGATCCGCGGCAAGCTCAAGGTCGTGATCGAGAAGGACGGCGAGCGCTTCGAAACCATCATGACCGACCGCGACCTGATCTCGGTGCCGCCGGGCGTCTACCGCGAGGAGATCAACATCGGCGACGAAGACGCGCTGATGTGCGTGATGCTCGGCGCGAAGAAGCCGGTGACGCCGACCTACCCCGCCGATCACCCGCTCGCCAAGATCAAACGCTGAAGAAGCCATGAACGACGCCATCGCCTCCGACGCGCTGACCCTGCCGGCTTCCGAGCTGGCGCTGCTGGACGACCGTTTCCCGGCACGTGCCGTGCCGGTCGGCGGCGGCGCGGTGGTGTCGGTGCGCGAACGCGGTGCAGGGCCGGTCGTCGTCTGCCTGCATGGCATCGGCTCTGGTGCGGCCTCGTGGCTCAACGTCGCCTTGCTGCTGGCGCCGCAGGCCCGGGTGATCGCGTGGGACGCACCGGGCTACGGTGCATCGACGCCGCTTGCTCCTGCCGCACCATCCGCTGCGGACTACGCCGAGCGACTGCACGCCTTGCTCGATGCGCTCGACATACAGTCTTGCGTGCTGGTCGGCCATTCGCTCGGTGCGCTCACCGCGGCCTCTGCAGCGCGCACGGATTCGGCCCTGGTTTCGCGCATCCGCCACCTCGTGCTGATCAGTCCGGCCGCAGGCTACGGCGCACCGTCGCGCGCCGAAGCCCGCGCCAGGGTGCGCAACGAACGGCTCGCCGTGCTCGACGAGCTGGGCATCGCCGGCATGGCCGCGAAGCGCTCGAGCCGCCTGCTGTCCGACACCGCCAGCGAACTCGCGCGCCAGTGGGTGCGCTGGAACATGGCGCGGCTGAACGACGGCGGCTATCGCCAGGCCGTCGAGCTGCTGTGCAACGCCGACCTGCCGGCCGACCTGCCGCCCGCCATGCCGGTGCGCGTGGCTTGCGGCTCCCTCGATGTCGTCACCACGCCCGAGGCCTGCGCCGAAGTCGCGCGCCGGTGCGGCGTGCCGCTCGAGCCGATCGCCGGTGCCGGACACGCCAGCTACGTGGAGCAGCCGCAAGCCGTTGCCGCATTGCTGCGCGAAGTGCTCGCCGCCTGATAGAAGACACGACAAGACAACCAACGGGAAGAACCAACAACCATGGCCACCAACGACAACGAAGTGATGGAAGAGGGCGCTGACCGCTACAACGTGCCCGCGCTCGAGCGCGGCCTGCGCATGCTGTGCGAGTTCAGCCGCGAGAGCCGCACGCTCTCCGCGCCCGAGCTGGCCCGCCGCTTCGACCTGCCGCGCTCGACCGTGTTCCGGCTTCTCACCACGCTGGAGAACATGGGCTTTCTCGAGCGTGCCGAGGGCGGCCGCGACTACCGCCTCGGCCTCGCGGTGCTGCGCCTGGGCTTCGAATACCTCGCCTCGCTCGAACTCACGCAGCTCGGCACGCCGCTGCTCAATCGCCTGTGCGACGCGCTGCGCACCCCCTGCAACCTGGTGGTGCGCGACGGCCGTTCGATTGTCTACGTGGCCAAGGTGGCGCCGCCCACGCCGTTCGCCAGCTCGGTCACCGTGGGCACGCGCCTGCCGGCCCACGCCACGGTGCTGGGCCGCGTGCTGCTCGAAGACCTCACGCTGCCGCAGCTGCGCGCGCTTTACCCCGAAGACAAGCTCGAGACCTTCTCGCCCAGCACGCCCAAGACCGTGAACGAACTCTTCGACATGGTGCAGGCCGACCGCACGCGCGGCTATGTGCTGGGCGAGGGTTTTTTCGAATCGAACATCTCCAGCATCGCGGCGCCGGTGCGCGACCACAGCGGCCACATCGTGGCGGCGCTGGGCGCCACCATCACCTCGGGCCATATCGAGGAGAACCGCATGGACGAGATGGTGCTGCGCGTGCGCAGCACCGCGGAAGAGATCTCGGGCCTGCTGAACTACTCGCCTGCGCATGCCAACAAGGTGGTGCCGCTTCGCAGCGCATGACGGGCATGACGATGCAGGCACCTTCTCATTTCTTTGCCGCCGACGCGTTGGCGGGCCGCGTGGCTGTGGTCACGGGCGGCTCCTCGGGCATCGGCCTCGCGACCGTCGAACTGCTGCTCGCGAGTGGCGCATCCGTCGCGCTGTGCGGCCGCAATGCCGAGCGGCTCGACCGCGCGGTGGCCGGCCTGCGCGAGCAGTTCCCTGGCGCAAAGCTCTTCGCACAGTCTTGCGACGTGCTCGACGGCGCTGCGGTCAAGGCCTTCGCCGCCGCGAGCGAAGCCGCGCTCGGCGCGGCCTCGATGCTCGTCAACAACGCGGGGCAGGGGCGCGTCTCCACCTTCGCCGACACCGACGATGCGGCCTGGACCGAAGAGCTCAACCTGAAGTTCTTCTCTGTCATCAACCCCACGCGCGCCTTCCTGCCGCAGCTCTCGGCGCAGCGTGCCGTGCTGGGCGATGCCGCCATCGTCTGCGCCAACTCGCTGCTGGCGCGCCAGCCCGAGCCGCACATGGTCGCCACCTCGGCCGCGCGCGCCGGCTTGCTGAACCTCGTGCGGTCGATGGCCACCGAGTTCGCGCCGCAAGGCGTGCGCGTCAACGGCATCCTGATCGGCCTGGTCGAGTCGGGCCAGTGGCGCCGCCGCTTCGAGGCGCGCGAAGACCAGTCGCAGGACTGGTCCGCCTGGAGCGGCCAGCTCGCGCAGAACAAGCACATCCCGCTGGGTCGCCTGGGGCTTCCGACAGAAGCCGCGCGCGCGATCCTTTTCCTCGCTTCGCCCCTCGCGTCCTATACGACGGGCAGCCACATCGATATTTCAGGAGGCCTGTCGCGCCATGCATAACCCCAACAACAACAACACGGTCACGGTCGGTGCAGTCGTCGCGGCCTTTCTCGAACAGTGCGGCGTCAAGGCAGCCTTCGGCGTGATCTCGATCCACAACATGCCGATCCTCGATGCCTTCGCGCAGCGCGGCACGATCCGCTTCATCTCTGCGCGGGGCGAGGCGGGCGCGGGCAACATGGCCGACGCCTATGCGCGCTCCACCGCCAGCCTGGGCGTGTGCATCACCAGCACCGGCCCGGCCGCGGGCAACATCGCGGGCAGCATGGTCGAGGCGCTGACCGCCGGCGCGCCGCTCTTGCACATCACGGGCCAGATCGAGACGCCTTATCTCGACAAGGGCATGTCGTACATCCACGAGGCGCCCGATCAGCTCGCCATGCTCAAGGCCGTGTCGAAGGCGGCGCTGCGCGTGCGCAGCGTGGAGACCGTGCTCGGCACGCTCAAGCGCGCGGTGCAGCTCGCGCTGACGGCGCCCACCGGCCCGGTCAGCGTGGAGATTCCGATCGACATCCAGTCGGCACTGACGACGATGCCGGCCGACCTGTTGCCGCTGCCCGTGGAGCGGCCCGTGCCGTCCGCCGCTGCGCTCGACGCGCTGGCCGCGCGCCTGGCCACGGCCAGGCGCCCGATGCTGTGGGTGGGCGGCGGTGCGCGCCACGCCCGCGGCGCCATCCAGCGCCTGCAGAAGCTGGGCTTCGGCGTGGTCACCACCACGCAGGGCCGCGGCACCGTGCCCGAGGACGACGCCGGCTCGCTCGGCGCCTACAACATCCAGAAGCCGGTCGAGGCCTTCTACCAGACCTGCGATGCGATGCTCGTGGTCGGCTCGCGCCTGCGCGGCAACGAAACGCTCAAGTACGAACTGAAGCTGCCTCGCCCGCTGTACCGGATCGACGCCGATGCCGCCGTCGAAGGCCGCTGCTATGCCTCCGAAGCTTTTGTCTGCGGCGATTCGGCGCTGGCCCTCGAAGGCCTGGCCGATCGCCTCGAAGCGGCCGGCTACAAGGCCGATGCGCAACTGCTGGCCGACCTGCGCGCCGCGCACGACCAGGCGGTCGCGACGCTGCGCGACGGCCTCGGCCCGTATGCCGAACTCGTGCGCCGGCTCCAGTCGGCTGCGGGCCGCCAGTTCAACTGGGTGCGCGACGTGACCGTCTCCAACAGCACCTGGGGCAATCGCGAGCTGCGCATCTTCGAGCCGAGCGCCGGCGTGCACGCCACGGGCGGCGGCATCGGCCAGGGCATGCCGATGGCCATCGGCGCGGCCATCGGCGCGGCGGTGACCGGCTCGGGCCGCAAGACCTTCTGCCTGGCCGGCGACGGCGGCTTCATCCTGAACCTGGGCGAGCTGGCCTGCATGGTGCAGGAGAAGGCGCCCATGGTGATCGTGCTGATGAACGACAAGAGCTACGGCGTCATCAAGAACATCCAGGACGCGCAGTACGGCGGCCGCCAGTGCTATGCCGAGCTGCACACGCCCGACTACGACCTGCTGTGCAAGTCGATCGCGCTGCCGCATGCCCGCGTGCAGGACCTGGCCGACCTGCCGGCCCGCCTGGACAAGGCGCTGTCCACCGACGGCCCGTTCCTGCTCGAGATCGACATGCTGTCGATCGGCGGCTTCAAGACCAGCTTCGCCGGCCCTCCGACCAACACGGTCACCCAGATTCCCGCGCTCGGTGCGGCCAAGTAAGTGAGCGGGGTCCTGTCCATGTCCGCCATCACACGCATCGCACTCGTCGGCTGCGGGGCCATCGGCACCTCGGTGCTCGAACTGCTCCGGGGCGAGCCGGCCCTGAAGGTGACTGTCATCGTCGTGCCCGCCGAAGGCATTGCCGCCGCACAGCAGGCCGCGCCCGGCGTGCAGGTGCTCAGCGCGGTGCCTGTCGCCGGCATCGACCTCGTGGTCGAGACGGCCGGCCATGCCGCCATCGAGGAGCATGTGCTGCCCGCGCTTTCACGCGGCACGCCCTGCGTGGTCGCCTCGGTCGGCGCACTGTCGGCCGTGGGCTTCGCCGAGCGGCTCGAGGCCGCGGCCGTCGCCGGCCGGACGCAGGTGCAGCTGATTCCCGGCGCCATCGGCGCCATCGACGCGCTCGCCGCGGCCCGCATCGGCGGCCTCGACAGCGTGCGCTACACCGGCCGCAAGCCGCCGCAGGCCTGGAAGGGCACGCCGGCCGAACAGGGCCGCGACCTCGGCGCGCTGACGCAGGCCACGGTGATCTTCGAAGGCAGCGCACGCGAAGCCGCCTTGCTCTACCCGAAGAACGCGAACGTCGCGGCCACCGTCTCGCTCGCGGGGCTCGGCCTCGACAGGACGCTGGTGCGCCTCATCGCCGATCCCGCCACCGCCGAGAACGTGCACACCGTCGAAGCCGAGGGCGCCTTCGGCAGCTTCGAGCTGACCATGCGCAACAAGCCGCTCGCGGCCAACCCCAAGACCTCGGCCCTGACCGTGTACAGCGCCGTGCGCGCGCTGCGCAACCGCGTCGCGCCCCTCGCCATCTGAGTCACCCCATGATCTCCTCCGAACTTCTCCCGATCTGCATCGCCGGCGAATGGCGCCTGGGCGGTGGCGACGTCTACGAAAGCCTGTACCCAGCCACCGGCGAGCCCATCGCGCGCCTGAAGGCCGCGAGCCTGGCCGACGTCGAGGAGGCCATCACGCGCGCCGACCACGCCTTCCGTACCAGCGGCTGGGCGCAGCGCCTGCCGCACGAGCGCGCGGCCGTGCTTCACCGCGTGGCGCAGCTGATCCGCGAAGAGGGCGAGTCGCTCGCGCAGAAGCAGCGCCTGGACAACGGCAAACCCATCAATGAAACGCGCAACCTCGTGGCCAGCGCGGCCGGCACCTTCCAGTTCTTCGCCGCCGCGCTGGAGACGCTGGAAGAAACCATCACGCCCTCGCGCGGCGCCTTCGTCACGATGAGCGTGCACGAGCCCATGGGCGTGGTTGCGGCCATCACGCCGTGGAACTCGCCGATTGCGAGCGAAGCACAGAAACTGGCGCCCGCGCTGGCCGCCGGCAATGCGGTGGTCGTGAAGCCCGCCGAGGTCACGCCGCTGATGGCGCTGGAACTGGCGCGCATCTGCGAGAAGGCCGGCGTGCCGAAGGGCATCGTCAGCGTGCTGCCGGGCAAGGGCTCGGTCATCGGCGACGCGATCACTCAGCATCCGCTGGTCAGGCGCGTGTCGTTCACCGGCGGCACCACCACCGGCAAGCACATCGCGCACATCGCGGCCGACAAGATGATGCCGGTGTCGCTGGAGCTCGGCGGCAAGTCGCCCACCATGGTGCTCGACGACGCGGACATCGACCATGCGGTGAACGGGGTGCTGTACGGCATCTTCAGCTCGTCGGGCGAGTCGTGCATCGCGGGCTCGCGCCTGTTCGTGGCGCGCGGCATCTACGACGAGTTCCTGACGCGGCTGGCCGAAGGCGCCAATGCGTTGCGCGTGGGCGACCCGGCGTCGGAGCAGACGCAGATGGGGCCGCTCATCACGGCCAAGCACCGCGAAGGCATCGAGCGCTACGTGGACCTCGGCGTGTCCGAAGGCGGCCGAATTCGCACGGGCGGCGTACGCCCGCACGGCGACGGCTATGACCATGGCTACTTCTACAGGCCGACCATCATCGAAGGCCTCGACAACAGCGCGCGCACCAGCCAGGAAGAAATCTTCGGCCCGGTGCTCGTCGCGATGCCCTTCGACGACGAGGAATCACTGATCGCGCAGGCCAACGACAGCGTCTACGCGCTCGCCGCCGGCATCTGGAGCCGCGACTTCAAGCGCGCCTGGAAGCTCGGCCGCGCGGTGCAGGCCGGCACGGTCTGGGTCAACACCTACAAGCAGTTCTCCGTCTCCACGCCGTTCGGCGGCTGGCGCGACAGTGGCCTCGGCCGCGAGAAGGGCCGCGAAGGCATCTTCCAGTACATGGAGCAGAAGAGCATGTACTGGGGCACCAATGACCAACCGCTCCCGTGGGCGAACTGAAGAGGACACCACCATGAGCGTTCTAGGCATCGACCAGATCACCTACGGGGCAGACGACCTGCCCACCTGTCGCCAGTTCTTCGAGGACTGGGGCCTCGCGCTGAAGTCGGAAGCGGCCGATGAACTCGTTTTCGAGTGCCTCAACGGCTGCAAGGTGGTCGTCGCGGCGTTGGACAAGGCCGGCCTGCCACCCGCGATGGAAGAGGGCCCGACGCTGCGCGAAGTGGTGTGGGGCGTGGAAAGCGATGCGGACCTCGACCGCTATGCCGCCGCCATCGCGCAAGACCCGGCCTTCTTCGACAGCACCGTCGATGGCGCACGCCGCATCGGCTGCATCGACCCCAACGGCCTGGCCGTGCGCCTGCAGGTCAGCCGCAAGCACGCGGTCGAAGTCGACTGTGGCGCCATGAACACCTGGAACGCCAAGCCGCGCGTCAACCAGGCCGCGCCGATCTACGAGCACGCGACGCCCATCGAGGTCGGCCACGTGGTGTTCTTCGTCAACGACGTAGTGGGCACCAGCGCGTTCTACGCGCAGCGTTTCGGCTTCGTCTCGTCCGACAGCTACCCGAACCGCGGCGCCTTCATGCGCTGCGCGGCGGAGGGCGGTCACCACGACCTGTTCCTGCTGCAGATTCCTTCAGGCAAGCGCGGGCTCAACCATGTGGCCTTCACCGTGCGCGACATCCACGAAGTCTTCGGCGGCGGCCTGCATTTCTCGCGCTGCGGCTGGGACACGCAGCTGGGCCCGGGGCGGCACCCGGTGTCGTCGGCTTACTTCTGGTACTTCAAGAACCCGGCTGGCGGACTCATCGAGTACTACGCCGACGAAGACCAGCTCACCGCCGACTGGCAACCGCGCGAATTCGAGCCAGGTCCGACGGTGTTTGCCGAATGGGCGGTCGATGGTGGGCTCGATGGCAACACCCGCCGCCAGAAGAACGCGGAAGGCCCCAAAGGTGCCTTCCTCACCGAAAAGAAATGAACTGCACGACCGCCATGCAACGACGTTTTTCATTCTCCCTCTTGTTCGCAGCATTGACGACATTCGCCATCGCCTCGCCTGTGCACGCGCAAAGCGACGCACAGAAGCAGCTGTCGAGCGACCGCTTCACCATCGTCTCGCCGTTCCCGCCCGGTGGCCCGGTCGACACGCTGGCCCGCGTGCTCTCCGATGGACTCGCCAAGCGCTACGGCCAGGCCGCAGTGGTCGAGAACCTCGTCGGCGCGGCCGGCAACATTGGCATCGACAAGGTCAAGCGCGCCAAGGGCGATGGCCACACGCTGCTCGTGGTGCCAGCCGGCAACCTCACGATCAATCCGACGCTGATGCCGAACTTCCCGTTCGACATCGAGAAGGACTTCGTGCCCGTCACCATGCTCGCCAAGGCGCCCAACGTGCTGGTGGCTTCGCCGTCGTCGGGCATCAAGAGCGCGAAGGAGCTGGTGGCGCAGGCCAAGGCCAAGCCCGGCACGCTGTCGTATGCCTCGCCGGGCGTGGGCAGCGGCCTGCACCTGGCGGGCGAGCTGTTCAAGCAGCAGGCCGGCATCGACCTGCTGCATGTGCCCTACAAGGGCACGGCACCGGCGCTCAACGACGTGCTCGGCGGCTCGGTGCCGTTGATGTTCAGCAACCTGCCCGCGACCATGCCCTTCATCAAGAACGGCAAGCTCGTCGCGCTGGGCGTGACCGAGGCGACGCGCAGCGCCGCTGCGCCCGACATTCCGACGCTGGCGGAGCAAGGCATCCAGGGCGTGACCGTGACCTCGTGGTACGGCCTGCTGGCGCCCAAGGGCACCCCGCCCGCGGTCGTCGAGCAGCTCGCGAAAGACGCTGCGGAGATGCTGGCCCAGCCCGACGTGCGCGAGCGCCTCAAGGCGCAGGGCATGACAGACGCCGCGATGAAGCCCGCCGCGTTCGCCGCGCACATCCGCGACGAAACGGCCGTGTGGGCCCGAATCATCAAGGCCCGGAACATCGTGGCCGAGTGAGCCGCAGACAAAAAAGCAGAGACAACACCCATGAAGACAAGCGAATCCACCATCGGCATCGTCGGTGCCGGCATCGGCGGCCTGGTGGCTGCCATCGCGCTGCGGCGCGCCGGGCACGACGTCGTTGTGTTCGAGCAGGCGAAGCAGTTCGCCCGCGTCGGCGCCGACATCAACCTCACGCCCAATGCCGTGCGCGCGCTCGACGGCCTCGGCGTGGGCGAGGCGGCCCGTGTGACGGCGGCCCGCCCGTCGCACCGCATCAGCCGCACCTACGACAGCGGCGAAGAAACTTCGCGCCTGGAAATGGCCGACTCGGCCGAAGCGCGCTACGGCGCACCGCAGCTCACCATCCATCGCGCCGACCTGCTCGCTGCATTGGCCGACATGTTCCCTGCCGAACGGGTCGCACTCGACAAGCGTGCGGAGACCATCGCTGCGGACGCAACGGGCGTGAACCTCTCGTTCACCGACGGCACCAGCGCCCGCGTTGGCGCGCTGCTCGGCGCCGACGGCATCCACTCCTGCGTGCGCACCGCGATGTTCGGCGCAGAGAGCCCGCGCTTCACCGGCATCGTCGCCTACCGCGCCGTGGTGCCCGCCGAGCGCGTGGCCGGCGTGCCGAACCTCGGCGCCTTCACCAAGTGGTGGGGCCCGAACCCGCAGAGCCAGATCGTTACCTTCCCGCTCAATCGCGGCAAGGACATCTTCATCTTCGCGACCACCCCGCAGGACACTTGGCACCTCGAGTCGTGGACGGCCCCGGGCAGCGTCGACGAACTGCGCGAGCAGTACGTGGCCTACCACCCCGAGGCGCGTGCCTTGCTCGATGCCTGCGACACGGTGCTGAAGACCGCGCTGTACGAACGCGACCCGATGCCCGCCTGGACCGCAGGCCGCATGGCGCTGCTGGGCGACGCCGCGCACCCGATGCTGCCTTTCATGGCGCAGGGCGCCGGCATGGCCATCGAAGACGCTGTGGTGCTGGCCCGCCACCTCGAAGGCGTGGCGATGGCCGACGCGGTTGGCGCGCTCCGGGGCTACGAGAAGACGCGCATAACGCGCGCCAGCCAGGTGCAGCTCGGCTCGCGCGGCAACAACTGGCTGCGCGAAGGCGGCAACGCCGACTGGGTCTACGGCTACGACGCCTGGGCCGTGCCGCTCGGTGCGCCTGCCATGGCCGCAGCCTGATTTCATTTCACCTCACTCCTCGGAGGCCCACGATGCAACAAGACCGCTATCTCCAACCGCACCAGGCGCGCCAGCGCCCCGCGACCACCTACGAAGACCTGCTCGGCGACGTGATCGAGCGCGCCTTTGCCGACGGCATCCACGACCTCGCAGGCCTGGTGCAGCGGCTCAACGACAGCTGCCTCGCCACGCCCGGCGGCCAGCCCTGGACCGAAGCGCTGTACCGCAAGGAAATGGCCGTGCTCGGCGCCTGAGCAGAGACAGACAGAGAGAGACCACCATGACCATCGCCATCACCCCCATCGCCGCAGACCCGGTCGATCACCTGCTCGAGATCGGTCTCAAGGACCTCTGGTACCCGATCTGCCCCTCGCACTTCATCAAGGAGAACCCCCTCTCGCTGCGCCGCCTGGGCCGCAAGCTCGCGCTGTGGCGCGACGGCGAAGGCGTGCTGCATGCGCTCGAAGACCGCTGCCCGCACCGCGGTGCACCGCTGTCGCAGGGCGTGGTGCTGGGCGACCGGCTCTCGTGCCCATACCACGGCGTCGAGGTGCGCCATGACGGCGTCGTCACGCGCGTGCCCGGCAGCCCGGGCTGCAAGCTCGAAGGCTCGCAGGCCACGCGTCACTTCCATGTGCAGGAGCGCGCCGGTGCCGTGTTCCTCTACAACGCGAAGGAGTCGGTCGACGTTCCGCCGCCGCTGGTGCTGCCCGAGCAGCTCACGGACGACGCCGAGTACGCGAGCTTCCTCTGCTACACCGAGTGGAAGGGCGACTACCGCTACGTGCTCGACAACGTGATGGACCCGATGCACGGCACCTACCTGCACAAGCAGTCGCATTCGATGGCCGAAGGCGACTCGAGCGCCAAGTTCGGCATCCGCCCGACCGACATCGGCTTCGTGTTCGAGAAGGAAGGCCAGCGCAACGTCAACTTCGACTGGACCGAGTGGGCCGACACCGGCATCCACTGGATGCGCCTCGAAATTCCGTACCCGAAGACCGGCGGCCCTGGCGGCAACTTCATCATCGTCGGTGCCTTCTCGCCGGTCACGAAGGGCGTGACGGCCACCTTCTTCTGGCGCGTGCGCAAGCTGCCGCCGGGCTGGGAGCGCGACACCTGGCGCTTCCTCTACAAGAACCGCCTGGAGGCGCGCCACTGGCACGTGCTGGAGCAGGACCGCGTCATGCTCGAAGAGATGGAGCCCGACGCCAACCAGCACGAGAACCTGTACCAGCACGACCTGGGCATCGTCCGCCTGCGCCGCCACATGCGCGGCCTCGCGCAGGCGCAGCTGGCCGAAGCCACCACGGCCTGACCGGAAGCGAGCATCGCCATGTCTTCTCCCACGCTGAACGCCCTCGTGCACACCATGCGCTACGAGGCCGACGGCATCGTCAGTGTCGAGTTCCGGCCGGCCACGCCCGCCGTGGACTTTCCCGCCTTCGAGGCCGGCTCCCACATCGACCTGCACCTGCCCAACGGGCTGGTGCGCAGCTACTCGCTGTGCAATCCTTCCAGCGACCGGCAGCGCTATGTGGTCGGCGTGCTCAACGACCGCAAGAGCCGCGGCGGCTCGCGCTATGTGCACCAGCAGCTGCGCGTGGGCATGACGCTGCCGATCTCGGCGCCGCGCAACAACTTCAAGCTGCAGGAGGGCGCCGACCGCTCGGTGCTCGTGGCCGGCGGCATCGGCGTGACGCCCATCTGGTGCATGCTGCAGCGCCTCGTGGCCATCGGCAAGCCGGTGGAGCTGCTGTATTGCGCACGCACCCGCAAGGAGGCCGCCTTCTGCGACGCCATCGAGGCGCTGGCCAGGGAAAAGTCGGTGCAGCTCACCTGGCATTTCGACGACGAGAAGGGCGCGCCGCCCGACCTCGCGGCGCTGCTGGCCGGCAAGGGCGCCACCAGCCACTACTACTGCTGCGGCCCGACGCCGATGCTCGACGCGTTCGAGAAGACCTGCGAGCGGCTGGCCTACGCCAACGCGCACATCGAACGCTTCGCTGCCGTGCATGTGGAGGCGCCCAGCGCCACGCAGGGCTGCGTGGTGCATTGTGCGAAGAGCGGAAAGAGCGTCGAAGTGCCGGCAGGCAAGTCGATTCTCGACAGCCTGATCGACGCCGGGCTCAACCCCGACCACAGCTGCAAGGAAGGCGTCTGCGGCGCCTGTGAAACCTCTGTGCTCGAAGGCGAAGTCGATCACCACGACGGCATCCTCACCAAGATCGAACGTGCGTCCAACAAGACCATGATGATCTGCGTCTCGCGCTGCAAGGGCGAGCGGCTGGTGCTCGACATCTGAGGCCCACGGCCAGAAAAACCACCCCGAAAAATCCGATGAAAAAATACTTGATCACGCTGGCTGCGGCCAGCGCGGCTGGCGGAGCGCTGGCCCAATCTTCCCTCACGCTCTTCGGCGTGGTCGATGCGGCCGTCACCTACACGAAGGGCAGCGGCGACGGCTCGGCCCACAAGACGCAGCTGACCAACAGCGGCAACATGTTCAGCCGCCTCGGCTTTCGTGGCACCGAAGACCTGGGCGGCGGACTGTCGGCCAACTTCTGGCTCGAGATGGGGCTGCAGAACGACAGCGCAACGGGCTTTCCCTCGAACTCCAACAACCAGGCGAGCGGCAATGGCACGGCGGGGGTGCTGAGCTTCAACCGCCGTTCGACCGTGAGCCTGGCAGGCCCGTTCGGCGAAGTGCGGCTGGGGCGCGACTACGTGCCCGCCTTCTGGAACACGGCCATCTTCGACCCCTTCGGCACGGGGGGCGGCATCGGCGCCAACCAGATCTACTTCTCGGGCCTCGGCGGCCTGGTCGCACCCACCGGAACGCGCGCCTCGAACAGCATCGGCTACCTGCTGCCGGCCAACCTGGGCGGCTTCTACGGGCAGGTGATGCATGCGATGGGCGAGAACGATTCCACCTCGGTGCTGCCGGGCACGCGGGTGTCGAACAAGCACGACGGCGAGCACACCGGCGCGCGCTTCGGCTACCAGAACGGTGGCCTCAACATCGCCATTGCCACCGGCCGCACGCGCTATGCGAGCGGCGACCTGCGTGTGACCAACCTCGGCGCGGCCTACACCTTCGGCCCTTCGCTCATGAACCTCAAGCTCACGAGTGAGTTGTACAAGGAATCGAAGGGCAGCACCGACGCCGAGGGCGCGCTCATCGGCTTCCAGCTGCCCATCGGGCCGGGCGAGATCAAGGCTTCGTATGCGCGCTACAAGCTCGAACCCGTCAACGCGACGCTGAAGCCCACCTCGTCGAAGCTGGCCATCGGCTACGTGCACAACCTGTCGAAGCGCACCGCGCTGTATGCGACGGTGGCACGCATCGGCAACAAGAACGGCGCTGCGCAGGCGCTCTCGGGTGCGATCACGGCGCCGAACCGCGCTTCGAGCGGCACCGAGTTCGGCATGCGCCACATGTTCTAGGCGCCGGCGCAGCAGCAGCAACACCCCACCGGCTGGAGAGGCCATGCAGAGCAAACACTTTCGTTGGTACGGCGTCGTCACCCTGTTCGTGATCGTCGCGATCTCGTACGTGGACCGCATCAACATCGCGGTGCTGATCACAGATGCCGCGTTTTTGAACCACGTGGGCCTCGCGGCGGACGACCGGGTGAGCCAGGGCTTCCTGGCGACGGCGTTCATGCTCGGCTACGGCGTGTCGGCTTTCGTGCTCACGCCGTTCTGCTCGGCGCTCTTCGGTGTGCGGCGCAGCCTGATCTACGGGCTGGTGCTGTGGGGCGTGGTGACCTGGGCCTCGCCGATGCTCGACAGCTACGGCCTGCTGCTGGCCTCGCGCGTGTTGCTGGGCGTGTCGGAAGGGCCGCTGTTCTCGCTGGCTTCGTCGTACATCAAGGCGCATTTCCAGAGCCACGAGAACGGCAAGCCCAATGCGCTGGTGAACATGGGCACGGGGCTGGGCCTGGCGATCGGCTATCCGCTGGTGGGCTATCTGCTCACGCAGTTCGCTTGGGACAGTTCGTTCCACGTGCTCGGGGTGCTCAACATCGCGCTCGGCATTCCGCTGGTGCTGGCCTTCGTGCGCATGCCCGCCGGACACGCCGACGGCGTGAAGCCGTCGTCCCTCGGCGAGGCGATGGCGCGCGTGGGCGGTATCGTGAAGGGCGCGCTGCACACGCGGCACCTGTTCCTCATCACGCTGCTCACCTCGGCGGCGCTGGCCTATCTCTGGGGCAGCAGCAACTGGCTCCCGACCTACCTGCGCGAGGCGCGCGGCTTCTCGCTGCGCGAGATGGGCTGGATCGCTTCGATGCCGCAGTACGCCACGGTGTTCGCGGTGTTCACGGGCGGCGTACTCATCGACAAGCTCGGGCGCGATCGCGTGCCGTTCATCTTCATGGGCGCGAGTGTGGGCGTGGCACTGTCGGTGCTCATGGCCATCAATGCGCGCGATCCGTATGTGGCCGCGAGTTGCCTGGTGGCCGCCAATTTCTTCTGGGGGCTGCAGAGCCCGGCGATTCCCAGCACGGTGCAGCATTGCTCGCGGCCCGAGCACACGGCCAGTGCCTTCGGCGTGACCAATGGTGCGGGCAGCCTGGTGGCGGGCTTCATGCCGGCGCTGATGGGCGGCGTTATCAGCGCGGTGTCGCACGGCTCGGGCGCATCGGGTGCATCGGGTATGGCCGTCACGGCCGCTTCGTCGGCCGCGGGTTTCTTTGCGGGCTTTGCGCTGCTCATCGGCACGCAGGTGGTGGTGTTTGCCTGCGGCCTGCTGCTGTGGTGGCGCGAGCGCACGCACCGCGTGGCTGCAGTCTCTGGTTCACAGCTTTCGTAGCGTTCACCGCCGCTTGAACCTTCGTACTGTGGCCGTGATGTCACAGCGAACGGGTCCGATTTTCGTCATCTGCGTGAGCAGGTGTTGCAGCCACAGAACCATCTTCGTATCGCATGGCATGCATTGCATGCCATGACGCCATTCGGCTTATCGTGCGCGAACAATTTGAGAGCGAAAAGTTCCGCGAGTCGTTGAGATGTCGCATTCGATCAGCTACAACTGGCGCACATCAATGGACGAGGGAATGCGCGTGATATCAACGAGAAGAGCCGCAAGAAGTCTGATCCCGACGACCACAGTCCGTGTCGTTTCTGCTGCGCAGCAACGGCCGGCGCCGATGCGCGGGCGCTAAGGCACACCACCCAGCCTCAAGGCCACCCCCGCATCCGATCCACCCGCACATCGACGGGAATGGAATCCATCACCCCTCGCATCCTGGGGCCACCTGCATCGCCTGCGGTGTGGCCCGGCGTGGCACGTTCGTGCCGCGCCGGCTGGAGACAAATCCCGGCGTGATCGTGTTGTCCTGACGAACGTGTTGTTCGCCGGGAGGGCGCGGTGCTGCCTGTTCGAAGCGTTGTTCATTCCATCACCGCGCGTGTCCGCGCATCACCGGCTATCCGCCGATGCGTGCAGGGCAGCGCATGTCCTTACCAAAAGGCGATCATGAAGAAACTCAGCAATCCCCTCGCGAAGCATCTTGCCATCACCGCAGTGACCCTTGCCGTGCTCACGGCATGCGGTGGCGGAGGAGACAGTGGCTCTTCGTTCGGAGCCGGCGCCGGCGCTGGCCTGTCGAGCCCGATCACGTCGGCCCCCGCATCCGACGGTACGGGCGCGGCCAAGACACCCGACGACGGCGTGCCCGCCGCGCCGGCCGCCATTGCCGCGGTCGACAAGTCCGCGAAGCCGATGGAACTGCCCGACACCATCTGGCCGAGCAACTACAAGCTGTGGTTCCGTCCCGATGCGGCGCTCAAGACCTTCGTGGGCCGTGGCGACGTGGAGATCGAGGTGCTCAAGCCGGTCGACGCCATCGTCGTCGCCGCACACAACCTGAACTTCGCCAAGGGCCGCACCACGCTGCGCAAGGTGTCGAACCCCGGCGAGGCGATCCCGCTGATCCCGACGCCGCAGACGCTGGGCGACTTCGTGCAGTTGCGCCTGAACGACGGCCAGATTGCGAAGGGCAAGTACCTGCTGCACATGGAGTGGGACGGCAAGATCCAGTTCTCCGATGCGGAGTACTGCCCGCCCGCGGAAGTGGCGCGCAACCCGTTCTGTTCGGCCGCGACCGGTGTCTTCAAGGTGGGTCTCTCCACGCCCGAGGGCGTGAGCAGCGATGCCATCGTGACGCAGGGCGAAACCAACTATGCGCGGCAATGGTTCCCGGGTTGGGACGAGCCTGCCTTCCGCCACACCTTCGAGATCTCGGCCGAAGTGCCGGGCGACTGGAAGACCGTGTCGAACGGCGCCGAGAAATCCCGCGTGGTGCTGCCCGACGGCTACCAGCAGGTGTCGTTCGAGAAGACGCCCTCGATGCCGATGTACCTGGCCTTCTTCGGCGGCGGCAAGTTCGACATTCTTGCGGACACCTTCAAGAACCCGCTCGACGGCAGCGACATGCCGCTGCGCTGGTTCACGCCGCCGGGCCGCTCCACCTGGGCCACCTTCGCGATGGAGTGGACCAAGGTGTCGATGGACTACTACTACAAGTACACCGGCATTCCGCTGCCCTTCAAGAAGTTCGACACTGTCGCGGCCAACGACAGCTACGACAACAAGCCCAACACCGGCTTCGGCGGCATGGAGAACTGGGGCTCGATCTTCGAGTTCGCCGACCGGGTGCTGACCAAGCCCGGCGACACGCCGACGCTGTACTCGGTGACGGTAGTGACCCATGAGGTCGCGCACCAGTGGTTCGGCGACCTGGTCACGCTGGACTGGTGGGACAACGTGTGGCTCAACGAATCGTTCGCGCGCTGGTTCGAACGCCGCACGACGATCAAGTTCCACCCCGAGTACTACAGCTTCTCCGACTATGTGCTGGACAAGCACAACGTGATCGTGGCCGACCTGAAGAGCACCGCGGTGCCCGTGCAGCGCAACCTGAACGATGCGGGTTCGTTCGGCTTCATCAGTCCGTCGATCTTCGTCTACAACAAGGGCAGCCATGTGCTGGAGACGATCCAGAACTACATCGGCGAAGAGGCGATGCAGAAGGGCCTGCAGATCTACCTGAAGGACTACGCGTTCGGCAACGTCACGCCCTCGCGGCTGTGGACTTCGCTCGAGAAGGTGACCGACAAGAAGGTCAGCGAGATCGGCGACAGCCTCATCCGGCAGACCGGCATTCCGTTGCTGACGGTGGACGCCCAGTGCGCCGGCGACCGCACCTACGTGAACATCACGCAGGAGTCGTTCCCCAACCAGAACCAGTTCCCGGCCTCGACGTGGACCATTCCCGTCACGCTGGCGTATGGCGATGCGATGGAGAAGCGCAAGACCTTCGTGATGTCGAACAACGCCACGCAGCTGGACCTGCCGGGTTGCACCGCGGTGCTGGCCGGGCCGACGGGGCAGGACTACTACGTGAGCAACTACAGCGCGCAGTCGTGGAGCGACCTGCTGGCCAAGGCGCAAGCCTTCGCGGACAACAAGCCGCTGCTGCTCAACATCGAGCGCGACGCCTTCCGCCTGCTGTCGGTGGGGCGCATCACGCAGGCGCAGTACGACCAGATCAAGGGCGTGCTGAACCTGCCGGCGCCGCTGCTGGCCAAGACGCAGCTGAGCCAGCAGAAGATGGCGGCGGTGGACGCGGGCGGGAAGGAAGAGTACCCGCACGCGCTGCGCTTCCAGGGCAGCCTGAAGCTGCGCGAGAACGACAAGCGCTGAGCCTCGTGACCTAAGCATGATGCCGACCGGGCGCGTCCTGACAGGCGCGTCCGGTGGCACATGCCTCACACCATGACCATCATGAAAAATCTACTCAAGTACATCGTGGCGGGCGCCTGCGTTTCGCTGCTGGCGGCCTGCGGTGCGGGCGGCGGACCCGAGGCCGAGCTGGTCGGCGTCTATGCCATCAAGAAGAACGGCGCACTCAAGGAGGTCGTCAAGATCGAGCGCCAGGGCGACCGCTACATCATGCGCGACAAGGTGCGAACGCCTGAGTGGAGCGAGCCCAAGATGCAGATGCAGCCGGTGACGCGCGAGCGTTGGAACAGGATCACCACGGACAGCGAGAACACGGCCTTCGTCGGCGTGTCGAGCGACCAGCTCGCGATCTTCAAGGTGCCGTCGGGGTGGCAGAAGAACGACTTCAAGACCGAGACGGGCTACTTCCTGTTTTATTCGCAGGGGCCGGTGGAGGCGTACAAGCTCTGACGGGATTGTTCGGGGCGTCGCTGTTCAGGGCGCGATCCCGCCGACGGGGTACCTTGCTCCGCGAATGTCCCCCGGCGCGGCCTATGGCCGCATGCCTCCTCCTTTATTTCGCTGCGCAAGGCACCCCATCGG
>NZ_JBFUHN010000021.1:0-84431 GCF_056402375.1 Variovorax sp. P4_B10
TAACGGCCCAGCCACTTCCTGGCCGTGACTGCGCTGACCCCCTGCATGGCCGCTGCTTCTGCGGCGGATACGCCACGTTGAGTGATGGCTTGAACCATCTCCAGTCGCCGTACGTACGTCAATCGGGCATTCTTATGGGTGTTCATCCGGATTTGGGCTCTGAGTGAGTTGGGGGTTTGGCGATTCCCAGTCTCTCAAAACCACTCCGGGTGAACACCCGCAACAACCTATTGAAGCATCACACCTAGGCCGCGCTGGGGGACATTCGCGGAGCAAGGTACCCCGTCGGCGTGAGCGCGCCCTGAACAATGCCCCCAATGTGGCCCCAAATAGAGACCCCGCCGCTCAGTTCTGCGCCACGCGCACCCAGCGCTGTGTCTTGCCGAACAGCGGCAGTCCGACATACGCGTGGAGCAGCAGTTCTCCCGCAGCGTTGCTGGCAGTGCTGACCGACATGTTGCAGCTGTAGGTCTTGCCGTTCTCGCGGTTGTAGATCTGCCCGGCCCATTCGGTGGGCGGCCGGGCGGGGTCGGCTGCATCCGCGGGCTTGAAGTCCTGCAGCAGCGTCATGCCCAGGGCCGGGCGGTTGTCGGCGGGTTGCATGTCGCCGCCGCCCGGGGCCATCGAGCGGTTGCCGAGGACCTTGGTGACGGTGCCGCACAGCGCGGTGCCGCACGATGCGACCTCTACTTCGAGGTTGCCGTTCGCGGTGATCCAGCGACCGCGTGGATCGGTTGCCTCGGAAGATTGCGCCTGCGCGGCGCAGACTGCGGTCAGCAGCAGGACGGCGGCCAGCGCGCGGCCTGGACGATGGAACGAGTGCATGGTCATGGCGGGCTTCGTATCGAGTGAATGAAGCACTCATTGCATCGCAGCACGCGCCTTCGAGTGTGTCAGGACACCCACTGAATGGTCGCGCTCCGTATCTGGCCGGGCGCCAGACAAGGTGCGATACAAATCTGCGCCGCTCAGCCCGCCGCCGTTGCCTGTGCACGGGCCTCCAGCGCCCGATAGAAGAAGGTGGTGCTGCACAGCCCGCCCTCCGGGAGCAAGGCGAATCCGGGGACCACGCCTACGCGCTGCCAGCCCATGCGGGCGTAGAGCCGCTCGGCTTCGGCGCTCGATGTGTCGAGCACCAGCAGCGTCTTGCGGTGTTCGCGCGCCTGTTGCTCGGCCGCCTGCATCAGCAGCGCGCCGATGCCCCGGCGCCGCGCCCTGCGGTGCACGAGCATCTTCGCCACCTCGGCGCGGTGCGGCTGGTTCTCGGGTTGTTCGAGCACGAGCTGCACCGTTCCCACGAGACCCTCGGCGTCTTCGGCCACCAGCAACGCACGCTCGCCGCGCGCCACGCTGTCGGCCACTTTCCGCCAGAACGCGAGGGCGCGCTCGCGCGTCAGCGGCAGCATGAAGCTCACCGACGCGCCGCCCTCGACGCAATCGATCAGCAGGTCGGCCAGCGACTGCACTTGGGCATCGCTCACCGTCGGAAGGACACGGATGCGGGGCGCTTCGGTCGTCGTCATGTTCATCTCCAGGAAGAAGGTGCCGTGGCGATCACGACGGCATAGCGCGCGGTCTTGCGCGTGGGGTTGTGATAGCTCACCGGATGGTCGAGCGACAGTGCCAGGCAGTCGCCTGCGTCGAGCCGGTGGAGGTCGTCGCCCACCGTGACCTCGATGCGGCCTTCGAGCACCCACACCTGTTGATGGATGCGGGGTTCGCGCGCGCCGGTTTCGTAGGCCACGCGGGCCTTGGGCGGGAAGTTCACCTCGACGATCCGGATGGGCGACACGGCGCCGCCGGGCGACACGTTTCTTCGCACGTAGCCGGAATGGGGGTCGCGCCACTGCAGCTGGTCGGCCAGGCGCGACACGGGACTGGCGGCGGGTTCGGTGTCGTCGAACAGCGAGGCGAGCGGAACGCCGAGGCCGGTGGCAAGTTTTTCGAGCAGCACGGCCGTCGGACTGCTCTCGCCACGCTCGATCAGAGAGATCATGGAGCGGCTGACGCCGCAATGCGTGGCCAACGCATCGAGCGACAGTCCGCGGGACGCGCGGAGGTCGCGCACGCGCTGGGCAATGCGGTCGTTCAGGGTGGCTGCCGGGGGTGGCGATGATTCCTTCATATTGGATGAAATATCTAATAAAAAGGAAACAGAGTCAATCACGGCGGGCCTATCCCGGCTGCACGATTTAGTGATTTGTTCTGCCATTCACAAACTCTTCGAACAAACATTCGTCATAGAGGTTGAGATCATTCAACATATCACCAGCACGGACCCGACATGCGCGCCATCAGCTCCGACCCTCTTCCTTCTTCGTTCACCGCCTTTGCCGACGGACTTTCAGCGCCTTCGGCACTGCGCGCGCCGATCACGGCCGCCTACCGGCGCCCCGAATCCGAAGCGATACCGCCCCTGCTGGAACAGGCACGCCTGCCGGCCGGCCAGGCCGAGGACGCCCATGCCCTCGCCCACAGGATTGCCCGGCAACTGCGCGCGCGCAAGAACGCCAGCGGCCGCGCCGGCCTCGTGCAGGGCCTGCTGCAGGAGTACGCGCTGTCGTCCCAGGAAGGCGTCGCGCTGATGTGTCTCGCGGAAGCCTTGCTGCGCATCCCCGATGCCGAGACGCGCAACGCGTTGATCCGCGACAAGATCGCCCACGGCCAGTGGCAGTCGCATGCGGGCCGCAGCCCCTCGGTCTTCGTCAACGCCGCGACCTGGGGTCTGCTGCTGACCGGCAAGCTCGTGGCCACGCACAGCGAAACGGGCCTCTCGAGCACTCTCACCCGCCTGATCGGCAAAGGCGGCGAACCGCTGATCCGCAAGGGCGTGGACATGGCGATGCGCATGATGGGCGAGCAGTTCGTCACCGGCGAGACGATCGCGCAGGCGCTGGACCATGCGAGCGAACTCGAGGCCGTTGGCTTTCGCTATTCCTACGACATGCTCGGCGAGGCGGCACTCACCATGGAGGATGCCAGGCGCTACCGCATCGCGTACGAGGAAGCGATCCACGCCATCGGCAAGGCCTCCGACAACCGCGGCGTGTACGAAGGCCCGGGCATCTCCATCAAGCTGTCGGCGCTGCACCCGCGCTACAGCCGTGCGCAATACGCGCGCGTGATGGCCGAGCTGTACCCGGTGCTGCGCGACCTCACGCTCCTGGCACAGCAGTACGACATCGGCCTCAACATCGATGCCGAAGAAGCCGACCGCCTCGAACTCTCGCTCGACCTGCTGGAGCGGCTGTGCTTCGAGCCGGCGCTGGCGGGCTGGAACGGCATCGGCTTCGTGATCCAGGGCTACCAGAAGCGCTGCCCCTTCGTGATCGATTTCGTGATCGACCTCGCGCGCCGCAGCCGGCACCGGCTGATGGTGCGTCTGGTGAAGGGCGCGTACTGGGACAGCGAGATCAAGCGCGCGCAGATCGACGGCCTCGACGGCTACCCCGTCTACACGCGCAAGGCCTACACCGACGTGTCGTACCTGGCCTGTGCGCGCAAGCTGCTCGGCGCGCCCGAGGCGGTCTACCCGCAGTTCGCGACCCACAACGCCCACACGCTCGCCGCGATCTACACGATGGCGGACCCGGCGCGCTACCAGCCGGGGCAGTACGAGTTCCAGTGCCTGCATGGCATGGGCGAGCCGCTCTACGAACAGGTGGTCGGCCCGCTGGGGCGGCCCTGCCGCATCTACGCACCCGTGGGCACGCACGAGACGCTGCTCGCCTACCTGGTCCGGCGGTTGCTCGAGAACGGCGCCAACACCTCGTTCGTCAATCGCATCGCCGACCCGACCATCCCGCTCGAAGCCCTGGTGGAAGACCCCGTCGCCACGGTGGAGCGCATGGCCGTGCAGGAAGGCACTGTCGGCCTGCCGCATCCATCCATCCCGCTGCCCGCGGCGCTCTACGGAAAGCAGCGCGCCAACTCGCAAGGGCTCGACCTGGCGAACGACGACAGCCTGCGCAGGCTGGGCCGCACGCTTCAGGCCACCGCCGCAGAGCCATGGCGCGCGCAGCCCCTGCTCGCCGACGAAGCCTCGGCGGACGGCGAAGCCTCCGGCAGCTGGGCCGACGTGCTGAACCCTGCAGACCATCGCGACGTCGTCGGCCAGGTGCGGGAGGCGACGCTGGCCGATGTCGAATTGGCCGTGGCACAGGCCCGAGGCATTGCCCAACCATGGGCGGCAACGCCACCTGCGGAACGCGCCGCCCTGCTGGAGCGTGCGGCCGACCTGCTCGAGGGCCAGCAGCCTCGCCTGCTCGGCCTGCTGGCGCGCGAGGCCGGAAAGACCTGTGCCAATGCCATCGCCGAAGTGCGCGAGGCGGTGGACTTCCTTCGCTACTACGCCGCACAGGCGAGGACCGATTTCTCGAACGACACGCACCGCGCGCTCGGGCCGATGGTCTGCATCAGTCCGTGGAATTTCCCGCTCGCGATCTTCACCGGCCAGGTGGCTGCCGCGCTCGCCGCAGGCAACCCCGTGCTGGCCAAACCCGCCGAGCAGACGCCGCTCGTCGCCGCCGAGGCGGTTCGCGTACTGTGGCAGGCCGGCGTGCCTCGCGCCGCCGTGCAGCTTCTGCCCGGCCGCGGCGAGACGGTGGGTGCCGCGCTGGTCGCGGATGCCCGGGTGCAGGGCGTGATGTTCACGGGCTCGACCGACGTCGCGCGCATCCTGCAGAAGACGCTGTCGGCGCGGCTCGGCGCCAACGGAATGCCCGTCCCGCTCATCGCAGAAACGGGCGGCCAGAACGCGATGATCGTCGACTCGTCCGCGCTGGTCGAGCAGGTGGTCACCGACGTGATGGCCTCCGCCTTCGACAGCGCCGGCCAGCGCTGCTCCGCGCTGCGCGTGCTGTGCGTGCAGGAAGAAGCGGCCGACCGGTTGATCGGGATGCTCAAGGGTGCCATGGCCGAAAGCTGCATCGGCAACCCCGCGCGGCTGGCCGTCGACGTGGGCCCGGTGATCGATGCCGAAGCGCGCGACGGCATCGAGCGCCACATCGCCACCATGCGCAGCCGTGGCCGCAGGGTCTATCGGCAAGGACGGGAGTTCGACCACGACACGCGCCAGGGCACCTTCGTGATGCCGGCGCTGATCGAGCTCGACAACATCGCGGAGCTGCAGCGCGAAGTGTTCGGTCCGGTGCTTCACCTGGTTCGCTACCGCCGCCGCGACCTGGGCGCGCTGATCGGCCAGATCAACGGCACGGGTTACGGCCTCACGCTGGGCGTGCACACGCGCATCGACGAGACGATCGCGCAGATCGTGGATCACGCCAAGGCGGGGAATGTCTATGTCAACCGCAACATCGTCGGTGCCGTCGTGGGCGTGCAGCCGTTCGGCGGCGAGGGGCTGTCGGGCACGGGGCCGAAAGCGGGCGGGCCGCTCTACATGGTTCGCATGCTGTCGAAGCGGCCGGACGATGTGCTGGTTCGCGCCATCGCGGATGCGGACGCGAACCATGCGGCATCGGCACCCAACGCCGACCTGTCCGCACTGGACCGATGGGCCGAAGCGACGGATCGCCCGGCTTTGGCAGCGCAATGCAAACGCTTCGGCGCGCTGTCGCGTTCCGGCAGCTCGCGCACGCTGGCCGGCCCCACGGGCGAGCGCAACGTCTACACGCTGCAGCCGAGAGAGGCCGTCCTTTGCCTGGCCGGCACCGAAGCGGACCGGCTGGTGCAGCTGGCCGCGGTGCTCTCGGTGGGCAGCACCGCGATCTGGCCCGCGGACGCCGGTGCGCAAGGCCTTCGCGCATCGCTGCCGACCGACGTGCAGCAGTCGGTGGCCATCGCGAACGACTGGACTTCCGAGACGGTCGCCTTCGACGCCGTTCTGCATCACGGCGATGCCGACAGCCTGGCGAGCGTCGTTCAGCGCGTCGCGTCGAGGCCGGGCCCGATCGTCGGCGTGCGCGCATTCGCGCCGGGCGACGCCGGCATTCCGCTCGAAAGCCTCGTGGTGGAACGTGCGCTCAGCATCAACACGGCAGCAGCCGGCGGCAATGCGAGCCTGATGACCATCGGCTGATGCGCGTTTTTGCCGCCCTGCCCTCGGCAGCCTATTGATCGAACGCCGGGTCGATCGGCACGCGATAGCCGTTGACCAGCCGGTTGGTCTCGTTGGCCATGCCGACCACGCCCATGAGCTCGGCGAACATCTCCGGCGTCATGCCGGCCTTGGCCGCGCCGGCGTGGTGGCTCGCGATGCAATAGCCGCAGTTGTTCGTGACGCTGACGGCGAGGTAGACCATCTCCTTCACCACCGGGTCGAGCGCGCCGGGCGCCATCACTTCCTTGAGGCTGCGCCAGGTGCGCTTCAACGTCGCGGGATCGTTGGCCAGGTACTTCCAGAAATTGTTGACGTCCGGCACGTTGCGCGACGTCTTGATGTCGTCGAACACGGCCTTGACCTCTTCGGATGCGGCCGCGTATTCGATCGGTTGGGGTTTCATGGCATCTCCTGTATCAGGGGAGATTAGACAGCGCGAAACACTTCCGGAAAATCGCCCGTCTTCTGCCCGTCATGCCATGCGAGGCCGGCGGTCTCCAGCGGCCCGCGCCCCTGGGGCGGGCGATGCCTCAGGGTGAGCTCATCGTCGGCGTAGAGGATGGCAAAGGCGCGGCGCTTCTCCTTGAAATTCACGCCGGGACCGGCGTGATGCAGCGAGCGGTAGTTGAAGACCACCACGTCGCCCGGATCCACCTCGTAGCCCACGATGTCGAAGGCACTGCGATTGGCTTCGATGTCCGGCAGCGCGGGCCTGTCGTCGTCGCTGGCCTCCAGGTAGCTGAACTGCAGTTCGCGAGGAATGCCCTCGTGCTCCTGCGGCACCTCGATCCTGCTGGTTCGCCCGTATTCCATCTTCCAGAGGTGCGAGCCGCGCACCACCTCGAGCGCCGTCTCGCGCGGCATGTGGTCCACCGGCATCCACACACGGACGATGCGGTGGCTGTCCGCAATGCCGTAGGACGTGTCCTGGTGCCAGGGGGTTTCGGCCACGGGACCGCGGCCCTTGTAGAACAGCTGGTCGTAGATCCAGCGCAACCGCCTCGTGACGGTCAATTGCTTGGCAATCTCACCCGCACCGGACTCGAACACCACGCGCTTGAGCATGCCGTTCTCCATGGAAGGCATCTGGTCGATCAGCAGATAGAGCGGGTCGGCATCCACCACGGTCGCGTAGGGGGAAGGCGCCTGGCGCTGCTGCTCGATGCCGTCCTGTGCCAGCTTGATCCATTCCGGCGAAATGATCTTGCGCAGGCAGACGACACCATCCCTCAGGAACCGAAGGCGCTCTTCGATGCGTACGTCGCGGAGCAAGGGATTGTTCATAAGGGGATCTCCAAGGGCGGCCCGCCTGGTGTCAGGCGCGCTCCCCCGTCGTTCGCATGAAAAAGAACAGCCAGGCGATCATCAGCGCCGCCATGCAGGCGAAGCCCAGGGTCATGGCATGGACGGTCTGGATGTAGGAGACCGGTGGCTTGGCCATGAACATGGAAATGGCGAACACCACGGCACCGACGATCGAACACAGCAAGAGGGCTCCGGGGCGGGAGGCTGCCCTGAAGCCCGTCCTCAAGCACATCGTGAGGCCGAAGATCGCAGGGGCGTAATAGAAGGGAGAAAAATCCATTTCCCTGTAGTTTTCGCCGAATGCCAGGACCACGAGGTGAGGCCCCAGCAGGCCCAGCAGGACCCCGGCGCCTTCGGCAACCAGGAATCCGAGCAGGACGAATTTGATGAACAGCCGAAAGGCGATTTTTCTGTCTGCGGAATGCCAGTTCGCAGCCAATTGCGGCAGCAGGTAGTAGCCAAGCGCCGCCAGCACATACTGCATCGGCAACAGGAACGTGATGTAGATCTTGAGCAGTCCGCCCTGTTCTGCGTCCGCCGAAGACCCCAGCAGCAATATGGCGCCGCCCGTCATGATCCAGCTCATGAACTGGGAGAGACTCGCCTTCCAGCCATAAGCCATGGACTCCTTGACCGTCAATCCCTGCGTGCTTTTTGCCGCCGGGAGCGGAAGAACCACATTGCCGATGTTCTTGATGACCAGAAAAAAGAACGGGATTTGAATGATGGAAATCAGCAGCAAGGCTTCCGTCCATGCTGCAGGCTTTCTGGCAGCCAGGACAGCAACATATCCCGCCCCGATCAGCGCACCGGATATGCAGAGCGTCGCGTAGCGCCGCCCCGTCAACAGGAGGCTGCGGGAAATCCAGAATATCTCGTAGCCAGCGATCAAGGCGACACCCACCCAGGCCACCCGGCCAGGAAATGCCGCCAACTGCCAGATCAGGAAACCAAGCAATGAAAAGAGAACGACGCAGGCCCAGGCCAGCCACGCCGCGGAGCGGCTCGCATAGTGCCGCTTGATGAGCAGCGGTTCATGCACCATGGCCGTGTGCAGGATGTATTGAAAACTGACGACGGCCAGGAATGCAGAGGCAATGCCAAAATCTGCCGGCGAGAGCACGCGGGCCAGCGCGAAACTCAATAACAGCTGACTTGCACTGTAGATGCATTGATCTGCAACGGCATATATCGGACCGCCAAGTCGTCTTTTGATCCCGGACAGGTACTTCATTCCATCTAGTCTGAGATCGAGAGCAAGACGGGATAGACGGTTGCCTTGGCAGAAAATCCTCCGTCGCTCCAATTTCCACAGCTTCCCCGGCGCATCTGCGGGAAGAACTCAACCAGCGTGCATTTCTTTCCCTTGGCTGCAGGGATCGAGACGGCTTTTTCCGAATTCTGCGTCCAGACCACATGCAGCAGGGCGTCGCCGCGGCTCAGCACGAGCTTGCTCACGCCCGCGCCATCCTGGTATGAAACCTTTTTGGAATGCCTGGCAATCTTGAGGAATTCGGTCAGCGCGGAATAGGCTTCTTTTTTCTCTCCGGCGTTCGACTTGAGTCCGAAGTTGTCTTCCTTCGAAAATGAAGACTGGCCCCTGTCGCGCCAGGAGTAAAGGTTCAGGAGCTTGATGCCGGCAGCCGCATTGATCAGGTACTCCCTGAAGATCAATGAAGCCTGCATGCCCTGGTTGCGAACCGGCAGGTACGACGCGTAGCCCCATTCCGAAACCACGATGCCTGTTTTCTTCAGCTGGAACTGGTCCAGTTGCGCGCGCAGCTTCTCGTAGTCGGCCAGCGCCGTCTCGGGAACGGAGCGGTACGGGTGGATCGAGATATCCGTCAGACAGTCGGTCTTGGCCGCCGAGACGAATGCGTTTTCAAGCTGCGGAGGCACCTTTCCGCCTGCGAATGGCAACTTCGCGAAGCCGAACCCGACAACGATGTTGGGTTGAACCGGCAGCCGCGCCAGGCTGCTGCACAGTTCCGAGGACGCGGTTTCGAAATTCGGAAGAAGACCGGGCTTCAGGAATGTCTTGTTGTCAGGCTCGTTCCATATCTCCCAGACGGCAACGTCGGCCGTGTGCGCCTTGACGAAATCGGTCGCAAACTCCGAGAACAGGCTCTCCCTGCGCTTTCCGGGGGCCAGGTCTTCGGGGTTGTGCCCCCAGATCTCCTGGCCTCCGAACAAGGTCACGATCGCTTCGAGCCTGGCGTTTCTCACGCGCTTGATCAGGCGCGCATAGTCGATGAGGCCGGGATTGACGCTTTTCAACGGGGGCCGCACGCCGAATCGCACGAACTCGAAACCGGCCGCCCGTATTTCGTTCAGGTCTTCGTCGGTGATCGACGCGGGATCGATCTGCACGCTCAGGGCGACCGGGTATTCGGTGGTCAGTCCGCCGACGCCTCTGGCAACGGCCGGACAGACGAATGCCGCCATCGCCATGAGGGCACACAGCAGCCTGAAGACCTGGGAGAAGCGTCCAAAGACGCGGAGAGTGGCAGGAATCTTCATGGCAGAACCGCTTCCTTGTACAAATTGACGATGGCGGTGTTCATGCGCTGCGAGGTGAAGTTTTCTTCGAAAATCTTCCGCCCTGTCCGCCCCATCTTCTGCAGGGCTTCACCGGGAATGCTGTCGATTTCCCGAAGCATCTGATCCATCTCGTCCAGCGAAAAGAGACGCCCGCTCTCTTCGTTCTTGACGATGTCGATGAGGCCACCGACAGCGGATGCAAAGACGGCCTTGCTCCTCGCCATGGCCTCGACCGCCACCAATCCGAAACCTTCCCATCTCGACGGAACGATGATGGCGTCGCAGGATTTGTAGACGGCGTCCAGCTCTTCTTTTTCCAGCCAGCCCCTGAATTCGACCTGTTCGGACTGGGCAAGATGAAGATCGTTTCGGACGGCCTCGCCGACAACGATCAACCTGAAGTTCGGCTGGACCCTGCTGTAGGAGTCGAGCAAGGCATCGATTCCCTTTTGCCGATCCAATCGGCCGACGAACAGGATTTCCCGCGACTTGTTTCTTGACTCCTGAACAAGCGACTGGCCCTGCCCGGAATCGATCGAATCAATTCCGTTGGGAATGCATCTGCATCGCTTGATGCCGAATTTCTCCGCGATCCGGGTCTCATGGTGGCTGATGCAAATGATTGCGTCGCTCCGCCACGAAAGCAGTCTCTCGATCCAGCGGTAGATCAATTTCTTGTGTTGAGACGCGGCCTGATCGAATGCCCAGCCGTGAGAGCAATAGACGATTTTGACCTCGCCGGGTATCTGGCCGAGCAGCGCCATGGAGCGAACGATCCCTCCGGCAATCGAGCTGTGCAGATGAAGGACCGCCGGACGCTCCAGCGCGATGATCCTCTTGACCCGGGCGGCGTAGCTCAGCAGGGACAAAGGGCTGCGGGCCGTCGGCACGACGTGGATGTTCTCGGGATTCAGCCAGTCGACCCTGCCGGGCAGGATGAATTTCACCTGGCTGAGTTCCGGAGAATTCTTCTGGAAATTCGAAACAATGCGAAGGTAGGTTTCCAGCCCCCCTTTGAGCGTTTCGGCAACGTGCAGTACTTTCATCGATGTTCACCAATCAAATCAATGCGTGGGTTCCGGCGATGACTTCGCTTTTCAGCTCCTCCAGCCTCTTTCGATCTGTGTTTTTCTCGTTGAGCAGAATCAGCACGGAGGTCTTCAATTCCTCCAGGCGAGGGGACAAGCCGAACAAATACTGTGTCCGGCCTGTCAATTCGAAAAAGGACTCGACCTTCTTGTCCCAGTTCATCCCGATGGACGGAATGTTCAAACTGTACGCAACGATATTTGCGTGCAACCTGTGTGCCGCGATGCAGGAGCAGGCACTGATCAACGCAACAAGATCGTCCGGACGCTTCGGAACGAGAAACGAAGAACCCGGAGCGGCTGACCGCGACGAAATTTCGGCCAGAACCCTGTTGTCTTCCGAAGCACCATTCGTGAAATACAGAACCCGCGCTCCCTCCGCCCGCAAGGCATCGGCCAGCTCCGAGAAAAAATCGGCGGAACTGCCGGAGCTCGTGCTTCCGTATTCGGAATTCATGACCAGGGCATCGAGACTGCTGACGCAGATTCCGACGTCCCATTTTTTTTCGGGTGCAATCTCTTCCGAAAACGCGCTCGCACAAATCAACGCGGGATCGGGAACAACCTGGATGCTGGAGCGCGGGATTCTGAAGAAAGAATGCAGATTGCTCGCCGATTCCGAGTCGCGTGTGGCATAGAACACGGGAGCGGTGTTTTTCAGGAATTTCTTGACGAGAAGCTTTCCCCAGAAAGACCATTTGGCCGTGACACCGACCGACACCACGGCCACCCTCTTCCCGCGAAGCAGCCGGCTCAGAAGAAACAGCTTGGCGGGAAAATTCAAGGCCACGTCGCAAAACAATTGTCCTCCGCCGATGATGACCAGGTCCGCATCGCTGATTGCGGCTTGCCAGTTTTTGCGCCAGCTCAGGAAGTAATTTTTCAGGCAATACGCAAAAACGATCGCCGAGCGCAGCAGCGTCGGCAGCTTCTGGAAGAGGCCGAATGCCCCCCCGCCCCGCAGGTTGACCTCGTCGAAGGTGAGACGCCCGGCGATATCGAGAAACTCCACCCTGGCGCCCGGATACTTCAGGCCGGCAATGTGAGCCAGCGACGCCGCAATGACCCCGTCCCCCAGGTTATCGCTGAACGGCACTGCGCAAATCAGGATTTTTTTCATCTTGAGATTGGTTTGTTCTCGGAAACTCTGATGGCAACGATGTAGAGAATGACCGAGGTCAAATGCCTGGTAAAACTCCCGAGATCCGGCTCGAATATCAATTGCACGAGAATGTGCGCGACAAACAGGCTGGCGAAAAACCTCAGTTCGAACCGGTCCTCCCCTCGACGCCGCGATCTTTGCCGTGCCTTGTACAGGATGAACAGCATGGTCGCGATCATCAATTGCATGAACACGTCGCTCGCCGTCTGGAAATAAAGAACCGGTGTGATCAATACCGTGGCGGCATAGCCGTAATTGACCAGGAATCCAGCGCCGCTGCTGGGGGACGCGATGTTGGTAAACGCAGTTCTGTTGTCGCTGCCGATCTGTTCGGCATACGCATTCGAAGTGTCTCGTGGCGACTGAAGCGTTTGCAGGATGCTCGACGGTGCAGCCAGGACCGCCCCGACCACCACGATCGCAGCCAGAATGTGGTATTTGAGCGGCCGGCGCCAAAGAAAATAGACGATGAAAAACACCCCGACGATCAGCAGATAATATTGCCGGACAAATACCCCGTAAATCGCATAGAGCAAAAGGAAGGCCCAGAAAGTGAGCGTCTTCGAGGTTTGGAAATAAATTGCCGAAACGGTGATGAGCATCGTCATGATGAGCACGACCGTTTCCTTGGAGGGCGCAAACATGTTCAACATGATGCAGGGCGCTATCAACAGCAATCTCGAGAAGAAATCGCCTGCCCGCCGAATTCCGTGGGTTGCGAACATCAGAAAGATTGCGCTCACGCTGCAGGTGAAGACGTCCAGGTTGTCCACGCCGATGAGGCCGAACAAGGCAGCGGTGACCGCGAACGAGTTGTCCAGATCACCACCGGCCCCGCCGTAATTGAGGATTTCGATGATCTTTGCCGAGTCGACACTCCACTTCTCGGGCAGTGCGTCCCTGAAGTAGATATAGATGATCGCGTAGATGAACACGATCACGATTCCGGCGATCGAGTACTGATTGAAGCGCCGCGCGTTTCTTCTCGGCGCTCGTCCCGGGATGGCTGGATTCATCAGCATGGGGGTTCCAATTCGAACATTTCGAAAGCAAAATTCGTCCTGCCCACCACCGAAATCGTGTGGGATGCAAACGCCGGCCGCTTTCTAGCGCTGATGTTCTATTTATTCCTTGTCATCGGCCGGTTCGGCTGACGCCGAACACCGCGGGAACGGCGAAATTCATCGCGACCCGTGACCAATGGCAACCACCCAGATGGTCTTGAAGAAGATGTCGACGTCCTTCCCAACGGAAAGAGTCTCGACATACCTCACGTCCAACGCGACGCGCGCGTTGTAGCTCAACTGATTGCGGCCGCTGACTTGCCACAAACCCGTGATCCCCGGCCGCACGGCGCAATAGTGGGACCAATCCTGACCATAGAGATTTTTTTGCTCGAGCATGCAGGGCCGGGGGCCGATCAGGCTCATATCGCCGGTCAGCACGTTCCAGAACTGCGGCAATTCGTCGAGACTCGTCTTTCGAATGAATTTACCGAAGCGGGTGATTCGCGGATCGTCTTCGAGTTTTTGGTATTCATCCCATTGCTGGCGTGCCACGGGATTGTTCTTGAGATGCTCCTCGAGGATCTGCGCGGAATTCGGCATCATCGAGCGGAATTTATAGAACCGGAATACCCGTCCTCCCTTTCCGTAGCGTGGCTGGGAGTACAGGACAGGCGCGCCGGAACCGATCAGGACGCAGATCCCGATCAGAACGAAGAGCCAGCCGAAGGCAATGAAAAAGAACAGCGCAACGGCAATATCCACCGATCTTTTTCCGACTCGAAGCACGGTCGGATGGTGAACATGGTTCTGCGCATTGTCGCGGGGCATTTCGCCGTTGAGTTCCGAGCTGTCCCAGCCTTGCGGGACCAGCGATTCTTCGGGGCGGAGGTTTCTCATGGTTTTCTCCATCCATATCTGAAGCGAGACAAAATTTCTCTCCGAAGGACTTTCATTGCTGGCGCACCTTTCCTCATGCAAGCAAGAGCTTGCACCTCTTTGGTTATGGCCTTGATTTTTTGGCCGACACGACCCGCACAAATGCCTCGTAGGATCTGCGATGCAGAAACTATTGCGCGGCCAAATGACTCTCTGTTGACGTAGTACAAATGAACCAATCTTCATTCGTAATACGTTGTTACTCTAAATACAATTTGAGTATTAATTCGATGCGCGAATAAAATGTCGAACGCACAGAATGGAATTTAACTCCATTTTTCACAGGCTAAGTGGAATCCCTGTTGGTTTTGTATGTATATTGTAAGTGGCGGTAAGCACCATATTTATAGCCTCCGCTTCCAGCATGGCGTCGCGTGAGGTCTATAGCATTCAGAATTACGCCATTTACCGAGCGCCCTGCATGCGCAAGTCTTCTGACGCTTTCATTCAATTCACCGAGCTGGGTCTTTTCCGCGCGTGCAACCAGAAGCAAAGTGCTTGCCAGCGGAGCAACGGAAGCGGTGTCCGCTGCCACGAGAACAGGCGCCGTATCGACGATAACGAGGTCGTATTTCGGAGATAACTTTTCCAGTACATGAACGAAAGATTCACTCGTGAGCAGTTCTGCCGGATTGGGTGGAAGTACACCCGTAGTTATTACATCCAGATGCGGCAGGACCGACGGGCGAATAGCCTGTTCAAAACTGAGCGTGCCGGCGATCAATTCGGACAACCCAGAGGATCGCGGTATTGAAAAGAATTGATTGACACGGCCTTTTCGCAAGTCCGCATCGATCAGGAGCACCCGTTTTCCGGTTGCGGCGGTAATGGCAGCGAAGTTGACCGAAATGAACGTCTTGCCCACGCCCGGGGTCGCACCGGAAATAAGAAGACGGTTGTTGGTCGCTTCCAGCATGGCGAACTGCAGCGCGGTCCGCAGGCTGCGCAGGCTTTCCACCGCCGGATCCTCGGAGTGCAGGTGCGCCAGGACGTGCAGGCCGGCGGCCTTGTTCTCGATGTTCCTGTCGAGCGTGCGCTGAACTGCACTCAGGGGAATGCTGCTGTAGACGTTGAGCCCGGTATGGGTTTCGATTTCGCCCGGATTGCGAATGCCGCCGAAGAATGAGCTTCTGGCAACCGCGGCCGCGATGCCGGCGGCCAGCCCCAGGATCGCCGCGAGGACGATGACCAGCGGCCGCTTGGGCCAGACCGGCTCTTCCGGAACGATGGCTTCGTCCAGCAGGCGCACGTTTCCGACCTTGCCCTCCTTGGCCAACCGCATCTGCAGTGAGCTGTTGAGAAGCGATACATAAAGGTCCGTGTTCACCTTGATGTCGCGCTGCATGCGCACGGTGTTCTGCTGCAGCTCCGGCATCTTTCGAATGCGCGCATCGATGGTTGCGATCGCGCCCTTCCATGCCGCCACCTGGGTGTCCAAGGTCTGGAGGCCCGGATGCTCGTCCGTGAAACGGGCGGCGAGTTCGCGCCGCTTCTGTTCCGCTTCCAGCAGCTTGGATTGCAGGTCGACGGTCTGTGTCAGGGCATTCTTCGCCTCGTCGTCGAGACTGACGGTGCCGTTCTGGTTTCTGTAGCGGTTGTAGATATCTTCGGATTGCTCCAACTGCTTCTTGAACTCCGGCAACGTGGTGTCGAGGAAGCCCAGTGTTTTTTCGGCCTCGGCAGCCTTGCGCTCCATGTTCTGACGGACATAGAGGCGCCCGATTTCGTTCAGCAGCTGCGTCAGCTTTTCCGCATCCGGACCTTTCCAGCTGACGTCGAGCACGCCCGACTGCTTGCCCTTTTCCACGACCTTCAGGTTGTCCTGCAGCGTCAGGAGCGTCTGCTGGGTCGAAGACCGGACGAGCTGAAACTGCGCGCCCGGCTTGGCGCTGATGGAACTGACCAGCAGCCTCAGGTTTCCATTGGGAATATTGGGAATGTTTGCGGTCAGCAAGGTCCCGATGGCGCCTTTCATCGGCGTCTCGATGTCGGGGTGGCTCAGTTCATATTGGCCATCGGCGCCAAGGGTCAGCGTGAATGGCTTTTCCTCGAAGTCCGCGGGAACGTCGAACTGGGGGACCATGATCTTCTCGGTGCCGGTCACGTAGCCGGAAAGTCCCATGAAACCGGGATCCGACAGCTCGGTGGCACGGCGGGAAAGCCAGCTGCCCACGAGGGGGGCATACCGGGGCCGCGCGCTGATATAGAGCTTGGTGTTCTCCACGGCCTTGCCGAGGATGGCGCGGGAGCGAAGGATTTCGATCTCACCGGCCGCCGGCGTTTTCACGCTCAGCAGCGAGGAGGCGGCATCGCCCAGGAAACTCCCCGCAGAGTTGCCGGAATCCTCCACCTGCACGGCCACATTGGTTTCGTAGACAGGCTTGCCAAGGAGGGCATAGGCCGCCCCCAGGAACAGGGCAATGGCAACGACGGCCGCGACGAGCCAGCGGTTGTCGACCAGGATGTCCCAGTACTCGGTCAGATTGATGCCGTCGCCCTCGTCTTCCAGCGCTTGCATCGGAGGGGCGGCTTGCTGGGATGCATTCATGTCGGTTGCGGTTCAGGTTTTGTGATCTTCAGGATGCGGTCGATCCACGCCCGGGCGCCGGCATCGATCAGGGCCAGGGCATGCTCGAAGTCCGCTTCGTCTTTTCTGTAGGGGTCGGGCACGTCCTGCGCGGCGGTATCGGCAATGCGAAAGACTTTGCCGCGCACGAAGGGGTAGGTCGACTCGAGGTGGCGGCGCTGCGCCAGGTCCATCACCAGGATCAGGTCGGCCTGCCGGCACAGCAGCTGGCTCACCTGTTGTGCGACGTGGCCCGAGATGTCGATGCCGCGCTTTCGCATGAGCTTCTGGGCCGTGGCGTCGGCCGGCTGGCCGACGAGCGCGCCGGTGCCCGCGGAGACCACGCGAAGGTGCGGCAAACCTGCTGCCAGCAGGCCTTCCGCCATCGGGCTTCGGCAGATGTTGCCGATGCAGACTGTCAGCACGGATTTCATCGGTGATTCATGTAGACGCGGTCGCCGATATCGAGCACCTGGGCGGCCGGCAGGATCAGGCTGGCCACGCGGTTCCAGCTGACGAGCGGCACGGAGTCGATGTAGACGACGTCTCGCGGTTGCAGGGGAAAGCGGTCGGCCAATGCCAATGCGGCGGGGTTCTTGGCGTTCAGGTGAAAGACGGCCGGCGTGCCCTTCGCGTTGTTGCGAACGACGTAGATCTGGCCTGTGTTGGCGGTGCCCAGGCTGGCACTGCCGGCCTCGCCCAGCGCCTCGTTGAGGCTGAGCCTGCCGTTGTGCATGAGCAGCGCCGAGGGACGCAGGACTTCGCCCATCACGACCACCTTGCTCTCCTCGCGGTTGCGCACCTGGACCACGTCGCCGTTCTGCAGCGGGATGCTGCCGGCGCCGCCGCCCAGGTCCTGGAGACGTGTCAGGTCGATGAGCGTGGTCCTGTCGCCCCGCGTCAGCGTGACGAACGAACGATCGCCGTTGGGCGTGATGCCGCCGRCGCGGTTGAGCGCTTCGGCCAGCGTCATCGGAACGTCGGTGAACAGCTGCAGTCCCGGCGTGCGCACTTCGCCTTCCACGAAGGCACGACGGCTTCGGAAGGACTGGATGCGAACCGTCACCTGCGGATCCTTGATGTAGCGGGCAATGCGCTTGGCGATGAGGTCGGAGGCCTCGATTTCGGTCAGCCCCTGCAACCGGACACGGCCGATGTACGGGAAGCTGATCTGACCGGTGGCGTCGACGATGAAGCCCGGCGCCACGCTGATGCCCGTGGGGTCCACCTGCTGGGTGATCACGGCACCGGCGTTGGGCAGCAGCTCCGGATGGTCGTAGACGATGACGCCCACGACGTCGCTCGGGCCGATGGTGTAGACGGGGGCTTCGCCGAACAGGGCCTTCACGTCGGGTGGAATCGCGGTCGGCTGCGACTCGGCCATGGTGCGGATGAGGCCCGGCGAGATGGGTGTGATCGCGCCTTCCGGCGCGCCGTCGGCCGTCATGGCCGGCGGCGGACTCTGGTCGGGCTCGTAGACCGCCATCGAGCCGAAGCCCGGTGCGCAGCCCTGGAGCAACAACGCGCCGGCCAGGGCAGCGCTCCACCCCATCAGGTACACGTAGCGTGTCAAATTGATCTCCATTGCAAAACTGGTTTTTTCAACGACTGCGATTCATATGCAAAGGCCGAGCCTGCTTGAATCGGAGCAGGACCTTTGTCGCGGCGCTCGCTCAAGCAAGCCTGCGCTTTATCGACTGGTGGCCGAAAAACTGAATTGTCGCTGCGCACGAAGCATCCCTTTTTCGTGCAAAAGACGCAAAAGACGTTTCCATTCGTGCCGCAACCATACCAGCCGTATGGTTATCTTTTATCAAGCACGCCAGACCCTTCTTTTCATTGGGAAAAGCGGCCTTGGAAACCCACCGGGCACGAGCGTCATCGACGGTCGGAATTGCGACTTATTAATTACCTCTTCAAATGGGGATATCGTCGTTTTTAAGCAACGAAACCCATTCTTTTAGGGTTTCTGATATTGCGTAGCCTTTTGTAAACGATTGTGTCGTTGAGTAGATGCCAGGCCTCATCGAATGAAAACGACCTACGACGCGCCTGAAATGGCACGGGATGCAACCACAAAACCGTTGACCTTGCGGTTGTCGCATGCTTTTGAATTAATGGTAGGTTTTTCGCGCTGCCTGAATTTTCCGGCCCTCGCCTCGGTCGAAAGCACCAATACCGTGCAACGGCTGCCATGAAATCGACGAATGATTTCAGGTTAATTGTCGATTTATTGATTGGCGATAGCCTTTTGTTGCCGCGGCAATAGGTGCTGCGAATATCTGGCCGACACTTTTGTATTGTTTTATATACGTGCCATTCAGGCGACGCATGATGCGTCACATGCCGGTCATGGAAATTCAGCCTCAACTTGGGGCGCGCAGAAATGAATCAGAAAAAAGAATTCAGATTCGATATACCGATTGATCGGCGTTTGAATGCGCGGGGCCAGGGGAAGGCTCCCGGGCAGTTCCCGGTTCAGGCACAGCTGCGCGCAGCCGGCTCCACCGGAGGGAGAAGATCGGGAACGACTTGTCCGCACCGCGAGCCTGCAGGCTCGCAAAGAGGGTGGGGAATATCCGATGGGAACGCCGGGTCAGGGTCCCGAGGAAATCAGCATCCTGCACCCGTGGCGTGTGCAGGGAAGTGGGCGCGGACCTTGCGCAGGAACAGGTCTACTGCTCTTCGGTATCGCCGGGATGGCCGAGTTGGTCCTTGGTGGCGCGGACGCCCCGCAGCACAAGATACAAGGCGCCACCGACGAACAGCAGAAAACCGGCCAGAGCCCAGCCGCCCAAGCCGAAAGCCCACCACCAGAACAAGCCACTCAGTGGCAGCAGCACCAAGGCCAGTAAAAGTTCGACGAGGATCAAGCGCATTTGTCTCTCCCTTTCGCGCAAGCACGCATGTAGCCTGTTGATGTGTAAAAAATCGCTACGCGTGTCGGGTGCGAGAGGATAGCCTAAGACTAAGAGGAAGATATGCAGGTCTGTGGACGCTGCATGCGCAGTATGTAAGCCGAACCTGTGCGCCGCCTGACCTCGGCGTTTCCCGAATTCCGACGGGAAGACATCCGGCAAGTGTGAATCACGATCCGGACCTCACGTATGAGGACTTCTGCGGAGGCGCCCCGGCCTTCGCAATTGCTGGCGGAACGACGACCCGGGTACCGGCTACTCGACAAAAAGCAGGGCCGGGCATTCGAGCGAAGCCCGCACGGCCTGCACGAATTCGGCCGCAAGCTGGCCGTCGACCACACGGTGATCGAAGGAGGAGGACAGGTTCATCATGCGGCGCGCGACCACCGCACCACCCACCATCACGGGGCGCTGCACGATGCGGTTGACGCCGACGATCGCTACCTCGGGCGCGTTGATGATCGGCGTGGAGGCGATGCCGCCCAGCGCGCCGAGGCTGGTGACGGTGAGGGTCGAGCCGCTCAGTTCGTCGCGCGTGGCCCGGCCCGCGCGCGCGGCATCGGCCAAGCGTGCGATCTCGGTCGCGCTGGACCAGAGGTCGCGTGCTTCCGCGTGGCGCAGCACCGGCACCATGAGGCCGGCCGCGGTCTGGGTCGCGATGCCGACGTGCACCGCGCCGTGACGCGTGAGCACGCCCGCCTCGTCGTCGAAGCGGGCATTGATCTGCGGGAAGCGCGGCGCCGCCAGCACGACCGCACGCACCAGCAGCGGAAGCAGCGTCAGGTGCGCCCGCTCGCCGCCCCAGCGTTCGTTGATCCGCGCGCGCAGCAACTCCAGCTCGGTCACGTCGACCTCCTCGACGTAGGTGAAGTGCGGGATGCGGCGCATCGCATCCTGCATGCGCTGTGCGATGCGGCGGCGCACGCCGGTCACGGGCACGGCCTCCTCGTCGTTGCGCTCTGCGTAGCGCGCCGCACTCGGTGCCTGCGGACCGGGCCTCCGGACCAGCCAGGCGTCGAGGTCCTCATGCAGGATGCGGCCGTCCGCGCCGCTGCCCGGCACCTGCTGAAGATCGATGCCGAGGACCGCGGCCCGATGGCGCACCGCAGGCGAGGCGAGCGGCTTGCCACCCGATGGGCGCGCGCGCTCGGCCGGTGCCGGTGCCGGTGCCGGTGCCGGTGCCGGTGCCGGTGCCGGTGCCGCGGCAGGCGCCAGCACCGGCGCGGCCGACACCACCTCCGCCTCGCCGCCCGCCTCCACGTCGATCCGGATCAGCTCCGCGCCCACCGCGATCTGCTGCCCCACTTCGCCGCCGAGCGCGAGCACCTTGCCTGCGACCGGCGAGGGAATCTCGACGGTGGCCTTGTCGGTCATCACGTCGGCCAGCACCTGGTCTTCGGCCACCGTGTCGCCGGGCTGGACCCGCCACGCCACCAGCTCCACCTCGGCGATGCCTTCGCCGAGGTCCGGCACCTTGATCGCATGCGTGCTCATTCAGTCCTCCATGGCGCGCCGGAAAGCCGCACCGACGCGCGCCGGGCCCGGGAAGTAGGCCCACTCCTGCGCATGCGGATAGGGCGTGTCCCAGCCGGCCACGCGCTGGATCGGCGCCTCCAGGTGGTGGAAGCAATGCTCCTGCACCAGCGCCGTCAGCTCGGCGCCGAAGCCGCTGGTTCGCGTGGCCTCGTGCACGATCACGCAGCGGCCGGTCTTCTTCACCGAAGCGACGAGCGTCTCCAGGTCCAGCGGCCACAGGCTGCGCAGGTCGATGATCTCGGCATCGATGCCGGTCTCTTGCGCGGCTGCTTCCGAGACGAAGACCATGGTGCCGTAGGTGATCACCGTCAGGTCGGCGCCGGGGCGGAACACGGTGGCCGACTCCAGCGGCACCGTGTAGTAGCCCTCGGGCACCTCGCCCAGCGGATGGGCCGACCAGGACACCAGCGGCCGGTCGTGGTGGCCGTCGAAGGGGCCGTTGTACAGCCGCTTGGGCTCGAGAAAGATGACAGGATCGTCGTTCTCGATCGAGGCGATCAGCAGGCCCTTGGCATCGCGCGGATTGGAGGGCATCACCGTGCGCAGCCCGCAGACGTGCGTGAACAGCACCTCCGGGCTCTGGCTGTGCGTCTGGCCGCCGTAGATGCCGCCGCCACACGGCATGCGGATGGTGATCGGCGCGGTGAAATCGCCCGCCGAGCGGTAGCGCAGACGTGCCGCCTCGGACACGATCTGGTCGTAGGCCGGGTAGACGTAGTCGGCGAATTGCACTTCCACCACGGGGCGCAGCCCGTAGGCGCCCATGCCGACGGCCGAGCCGACGATGCCGCCCTCGTTGATCGGCGCGTCGAACACGCGCGAGCGGCCGTACTTGGCCTGCAGGCCTTCGGTGCAGCGGAACACGCCGCCGAAGTAGCCCACGTCCTGGCCGTAGATGATCACGTTGTCGTCGCGCTCGAGCATCACGTCCATGGCGGAACGCAGGGCCTGGATCATGGTCATCGAAGCCATGCGCGTCATCCCTCCGACGACAGCTGCTCGCGCTGTCGCTTCAGGTGTTCGGGCATGTCCTTGTAGACGTCCTCGAACATGGTCGCAGCGCCGGCGACATGGCCGTCGGCCATGGAGCCGAAGCGCTCGGCCTCCTTCAGCGCGGTGTTCACCTGCGCCTCCATGTCTGCCTGCGTCTGGTCGTGCTCCTGCTGCGACCAGGCGCCGATCGCCGTCAGGTGCTGCGCCAGGCGCGGGATCGGATCGCCCAGCGGGAAATGCGCCCAGTCGTCGGCCGGACGGTACCTCGATGGATCGTCCGAGGTCGAATGCGCGCCGCCGCGGTAGGTGACCCACTCGATCAGCGTCGGCCCGAGGTTGCCGCGGGCGCGCTGGGCCGCCCAGCGCGAGGCCGCAAGCACCGCGAGGAAATCGTTGCCGTCGACGCGCAGCGAGGCGATGCCGCAGCCGACGCCGCGCGCCGCGAAGGTGGTGGCCTCTCCGCCGGCGATGGCCTGGAAGGTGGAAATCGCCCACTGGTTGTTGACCACGTTGAGGATCACCGGCGCGCGGTAGACATGCGCGAAGGTCAACGCGGTGTGGAAGTCGGACTCGGCAGTGGCGCCGTCGCCGATCCAGCCCGAGGCGATGCGCGTGTCGCCCTTGATCGCGGAGGCCATGCCCCAGCCCACCGCCTGGATGAACTGCGTGGCCAGGTTGCCCGAGACCGAGAAGAAGCCGGCCCGCTTCATCGAGTAGCACACCGGCAGTTGCCGCCCCTTGAGCGGGTCGCGCTCGTTGGACATCAGCTCGCAGGTCAATTCCAGCAGCGTCACATCGTCGCGCGCCAGCAGCAGGCCCTGCTGGCGGTAGGTGGGAAAGCACATGTCGCCCTGCTGCAGCGCCATCGCATGGCCGGTGGCGATGGCCTCCTCGCCGAGGCACTGGATGTAGAACGAGATCTTCTTCTGCCGCTGCGCGATCAGCATGCGGGCGTCGAAGGCGCGCGTCTTCATCATCGCGCGCAAGCCCCGGCGCAGCAGTTCGGGGTCGGCCTCCGGGTCCCACGGGCCAACGGCGCGGCCTTCGTCGTCGAGCACGCGCACCAGCGTGTAGGCTAGGTCGCTGGTGTCGGCCGGCGATGCATCGATCGGCGGTTTTCGCACCTCGCCGGCACGCGACAGATGGAGATAGGAAAAATCGGTCTCGTGCCCCGGCCGCCCGGTGGGCTCCGGCACATGCAGACGAAGGGATGCGCCCTGGCTCATCGCGTTGTCTCCGCGCTCGATGGGATCGCTCGCCAGCAAAGCCTAACGAATTTCAGGCTCCGGCGCAGTCGGTCAATCGCGTATTTCTCTGGAGAGCAGGYGGGCTGCCGCGGCCGTGCTATCTCATGGTTCCCAGATCCCGGACATCAGCCCGGAGAGACGCCCGGTCACCTTTGGCCAGCGGCAGGTTGACGAACAACTCGAGTCTGCGACGCAGAGCGTAGAGGGCCTGGATCGCGCCGTAGGCCGTCTTCTCCGGATCCTCCAATGCGGCAACGTCCGGCATCGACCACAGCGCGGTATCCGGTTGCCCCGGCCACGCCGGCTGTTCCCCCATGGTCTCATCGTCCAGCGTGATGATGAACGCGGCTCTTGCGGCACCCTGTTCCTTCAACTTCTCCCAACTCGTCGGAATTCCGAGAGGCGGTCGCATCCGGGCACTCGCGAGCGCACCGAGCGCAGCGGGATGAATTTCGCTGGCAAGGTACTTTGGAGAGCCGCACGACAGGGCCGCATAACGGTCACCGCCGACATGTTCGAGACATGCATGTGCAAGAACGCTTCGAAGTGAGTTGCGCTTCGAAACAAAAATGACCCGGACCTTGCCCACTGTTGACATATAGAGTTGAGCCTGACGCAGGGGTGGCAGTTCCATCCCGCCGGCGGCTTCCCCATCTTTATAAGGAAGGACGATGCGATGAGCAAGGATCAAGCTCGCCTGCAGCACCTCCTCGTGCGAATGCAGGCCCTGTACGGGGAGCACGATGCCGATGTACTTCAGCTTCGTGACGCGGTGCACCGACTGGCGCTTGACGAGTCCCGCGTACGCGGGACCCTGCGCTATTCCGATGCGCCTCTGTTTTCCGACCGGGCAACACGCCTGGCGCGCGCGGGCCAGGACGGAGGCTTGTTATAGAGACGGCCGCGGACATCGGGAGCCTCAGGATTCGAGGCGCAAATTGCATTCCCTACCAGCGTCCCACGACCGTCACTGCATATCCTCGCATTGCACTCTGACGCGCATGTGACTTCAGTGTCCCGGGGCGGCCCGATTCAATGCGCAGTTTGCAGTTGATCGAGGTCCAGCAGAAGATAACTCGCCGATCGTCCTGCCTTCCGGTTCCCATCGTCGCTGACGACGATGATTCGGACGACCCCGTCGATGACGGCGGGGCTCACCCCTTCTGCGCGCCCCAGGCCCTCAAGACCTGGAACCGTGACACGGTGCGCTGCGCCACCTTGCCGACCATTCCAGAGCCAGAGGGCGAACTGACCTGGCTCGCGCGAAACCGGCCCGCTGATGACCAGGTACTCGCCGATGGAGGGGACGTAAGACAACCCACGAATTCCGTGGCCGCCCAGATCCAGCTCATCGAGATCAGCCGCCAGCCGGGGGGCCTCATCCGCCTCGAAGAGGCCACGCGGATTCTCGACGCTGGCGATGATCGCGCGGCCGTCGCGCAACGGGCTGCGAAAGCCGATCAGCAGTCGTTGCTGGTCCGGACTGATCTCCAACGCTTCGATATTGAGCCCGCCGCCGGTTTTGACATCCCGGATCCTGGCTGCCGAGGCGAGTTCAGGATGCTTCGCCGTCAGGGCGCGCTTCAATCCGTCGACGACTTTGGGGTCCGCCACCCGATTCCCCTCGATCCGGAACCGAACCAGTCGTTCACGGGACTTCTTTTCGTCGCCTTCGTCGTCTCGAGAATGCGATGTGATGGCGTAGACGAAGCCTGCCCGGTCCAAGGCAAGTCCTTCGAGATCATCCAGTTCCCAGAAGTCGCTGAAGATCTGAAACAGTCCAGCAGTGAGTTCGGTACTGTCGACACTTCCGTCGGCGCCGATCACGACCAAACTGAAGGGATGGCGCTTTTCGTCCTCGACCACAAGAAAGCGCCCGTCAGGCAACTGCTGGATCGCCGACGGCTCATAGATGCCGGTCAATGGCTGGAAAGCGGGAGGTCGTTTCTGCACCATCGAAGCATTGTCTACCCACCCGTATCTTCCCCCTTGCCTTTCCTCACGCGCATCCGCACTGTCCACCCAATGGCCAGCGGCTCATGAGCAATTTGGATCCTTCGTCTCCCCTCCCGGAACCCGGCCGCATTGCGCGGCGGACGAAGTCCGCCGATCAGACCGGGTGGCGCCGCTGGCTGCCGGGACTCCGCACGCTGCGCGGGTACCCAATGGCCTGGTTGCGGCGCGACATCGTTGCCGGACTGGTGCTGACCACGATGCTGGTGCCCGTCGGCATCGCCTACGCGGAGGCATCGGGCGTACCCGGCATCTATGGCCTCTACGCGACCATCGTTGCGTTGCTCGCGTACGCCGTGTTCGGACCCAGCCGGATTCTGGTGCTGGGCCCGGATTCCTCGTTGGCTGCCGTCATGCTCGCCGTCGTCCTTCCACTGTCTGGCGGCGACCCGCATCGCGCGGTCGCCCTGGCGGGCATGATGGCGATCGTGTCGGGGACGGTGTGCATCCTCGCCGGAGTCGCGCGCCTGGGCTTCGTCACCGAGCTTCTCTCCAAGCCGATTCGCTACGGCTACATGAACGGCATCGCGCTGACGGTATTGATCAGCCAACTGCCCAAGCTTTTCGGCTTTTCGATCGAGGGCGACGGACCGTTGGGAAACCTGAGGGCTATCGCTGCAGCGGCGATGGATGGAAAGACCAACTGGACCACGTTCATGGTCGGCGCAGGCACCCTGGCGGTCATCCTGCTGCTCAAGGGCAGCAAGCGCTTGCCGGGCATCCTGATCGCCGTGGCGGGAGCGACCGTCGTCGTTGGCGTGCTGGGCCTTGCGACACGCGCCGGGGTGTCGGTCCTCGGCGCCCTCCCACAAGGCTTGCCCGCGTTCACCATCCCTTGGATCACTGCCGCCGACATTGCCCCCGTCCTGATCGGCGGTTGCGCCGTCGCCCTCGTCTCGTTCGCCGACACCAGCGTGCTCTCTCGTGTCTATGCGGCGCGGACCCGCACCTATGTCGACCCGAACCAGGAGATGGTGGCGCTCGGCGCCGCCAACCTGGTGGCCGGATTTTTTCAGGGTTTTCCCGTCAGCAGCAGTTCGTCACGCACCCCCGTGGCCGAGACCGCAGGCGCCAAAACCCAGCTGACCGGCGTCGTCGGCGCGCTTGGTGTTGCCCTGCTGCTGGTGGTGGCGCCGGACCTGCTGAAAAACTTGCCCACCAGCGCACTGGCCGCGGTCGTGATCGCATCGGCCATCGGCCTGATCGAGGTCACCGACCTGCGACGAATCTATCGCATCCAACGGTGGGAGTTCTGGCTATCGATCGCCTGCACCGTCGGCGTGGCCGTGCTGGGCGCGATCGAGGGCATCGGCCTGGCCATCGTGATTGCGGTCATCGAATTCCTGTGGGATGCCTGGCGCCCCTATTCCGCGGTTCTGGGACGCGTCGACGGCGTCAAGGGCTACCACGACATCACGCGCTATCCGGATGCGCGTCTCATCCCCGGCCTGGTCCTGTTCCGCTGGGATGCGCCGCTGTTCTTCGCCAACGCCGAGTTGTTCCACGACCGGGGGCTCGACGCTGTGGCTTCGTCGCCCACGCCGGTGCGCTGGCTGGTCGTTGCGGCGGAACCGGTCACCAGCGTGGACGTGACCTCCGCCGACATGCTGGCCGAGTTGATCGAAACCTTGCACGCGGCTGGCATTCAGTTGCGCTTTGCCGAGATGAAGGACCCCGTCAAGGACAAGCTGAAGCGGTTCGGGCTTTTCGCGCGGCTTGGGGAAGCGGCGTTCTTTCCGACCATCGGTGCCACCGTCAGCGGATATCTCGAGACCCATCCGGTGGATTGGGTGGACTGGGAGGACGAGGGGCGCTGAGCGCATGCCGCGAGCCAGGTCGCGAACTACGCCATGTCCTCGAAGAAGGCAAGTTTCCGAGCGCGAGGCAGCGCCTTGACCCTGATTTCCGCCCGCAATGCAGCACCCTTGTCAGGGTATGCGCGGGCTGCAAGCACACGCAACGGAGGACGCGCGCGTGTGAATTTGGCGCCCAGTCCGAAGACATGCTGAAAGAAGCGCTGCTCCACATCGAGCGCGATCCCCGTGTAGTACACGCCGCCTTCGCATTCCAGGAGGTAAAGCCAGTAAGGCGTGGGTTCAGGGTCAGGCAAGGTTCGAGGCACGGCGTAGATTGTGCAGCGACAATATTCGGATGGCCCAAGGAAAACGCATCTCGGCGGACATTGACAGCGGCGCCCTTCAGGCGATCAAGCGCATGGGTACAGAGGCCAAGCTGGCACGTACCAACGCCGGTGAAGGCCAGGCCGCAGCTGCCGCCCGGCTCGGTGTGCATGTCCAGACGATCGCTCGCATTGAATCAGGTGAACCAGGCGTCGCCATCGGGCACGTGCTGGGCATGCTTGCGCTCTACGGCATCGCAACGAAGTTGCTGATTCCAGGCGACGACCAGCTCGCCTCCTGAATTCAGCCCCGCCAGCCGGCGCCGCTCACTCCACCGTCACGCTCTTCGCCAGGTTGCGCGGCTTGTCCACGTCCGTCCCCCGTGCGCACGCCGTGTGATACGCCAGCAGCTGCAGCGGCACCACGTGCAGGATCGGCGACAGCGCACCGTAGTGCTCGGGCATGCGGATCACGTGCAGCCCTTCGCCGCTCTTGATCTTCGTGTCGCCATCGGCCAGCACATAAAGCACGCCGCCGCGCGCGCGCACTTCCTGCAGGTTGCTCTTGAGCTTTTCGAGCAGGGCGTCGTTCGGCGCCACCGCCACGACGGGCATCTCGCTGGTCACGAGCGCCAGCGGGCCGTGCTTGAGCTCACCCGCCGCGTAGGCCTCGGCATGGATGTAGGTCACCTCCTTGAGCTTGAGCGCGCCTTCGAGGGCGATCGGATAGTGCAGCCCGCGGCCGAGGAACAGCGCGTTGTCCTTGCGCGCGAAGTCTTCGGCCCAGCCGATGATCTGCGGCTCGAGCGCGAGCACCGACTGCAGCGCGACCGGCAGGTGGCGCATGGCCTTCAGGTAGCGCGCCTCGTCGGCCTCGCTCAGGCGGCCCTTGGTCTGCGCAATGGCCAGCGTGAGAAGGAACAGGCCGGCGAGCTGCGTGGTGAAGGCCTTGGTCGATGCCACGCCAATCTCGACGCCGGCGCGCGTGATGTAGGCCAGCTTGCACTCGCGCACCATCGCGCTGGTGGCCACGTTGCAGATGGTCAGCGTCTGTTCCATGCCGAGCGAGCGCGCGTGCTTGAGAGCGGCCAGCGTGTCGGCCGTTTCGCCCGACTGGCTGATGGTGACCACCAGCGTCTTCGGGTCGGGCACCGATTCGCGGTAGCGGTACTCGCTCGCGATCTCGACCTGCGTCGAAATCTTCGCGATGCCTTCGAGCCAGTACTTGGCGGTGCAGCCGCTGTAGTAGCTGGTGCCGCAGGCCAGGATGAGGATCTTGTCGATGTCCTTGAACACGCGGTGGGCGCTCGCTCCGGTGGCGCCGTCCTGCCCGATGCCGTCGAACAGCTCGGGCACGATGCCCGCCACGCCTTCGAGCGTGTCGCCGATGGCGCGCGGCTGCTCGAAGATTTCCTTCTGCATGTAGTGGCGGTAGGGGCCGAGTTCGGCCGCGCCGCTGTGGGCCTGCACGGTGCGCACCTGGCGCGTCACGGGCTTGTGGTTGCGGTCGACGATCCAGTACTTGCCGGGCTGCAGGTCGACCACGTCGCCCTCTTCGAGGTAGACGATCTGGTCGGTCACGCCGGCGAGCGCCATGGCATCGCTTGCGAGGAAGTTCTCGCCGCTTTCCTTGCCCGCGCCGAGGATCAGCGGCGAGCCCGCGCGTGCGCCGATCACGCGCTGCGGCTCGTCGCGGCAGATCACTGCAATGGCGTAGGCCCCATGCAGTTGCAGCACCGCGGCCTTCACGGCCTCGAACAGGTCGCCGTCGTAGAGGCTGTCGACCAGGTGCGCGATGACCTCGGTGTCGGTCTGGCTCTCGAACACGTAGCCCTTGGCCTCGAGCGCGGCGCGCAGCGCCTCGTGGTTTTCGATGATGCCGTTGTGCACGAGCGCGATGCGGCCGGGGCGCGTGCCCTGTGCATCGGTGCCGGGGCCATGGCTGAAGTGCGGATGGGCGTTGTGCACCGCCGGCGCGCCGTGCGTGGCCCAGCGCGTGTGGGCGATGCCGGTCAGCCCTGCGACATGGTCGTCGCGCACCTGCGTGACGAGGTCCGCCACGCGGGAGGTGGTGCGCGCCCGCGTCAGGCCGCCGGCATGCACCGCCACGCCGCACGAGTCATAGCCGCGGTACTCGAGCCGCTGAAGGCCCTGGACCAGGACCGGAACGATGTTGCGATGGGACGCTGCCCCGACGATGCCGCACATGGTGAGCTGCCTTTGGATGAAGAGGAGGCCTGATGGTAGGGAGGTGGCAGGAAAATATGCCGTCGAAATTCCATTGATTTTGGACTTTTATTTCACAACCCCATCAACCTGCATTTTTATTCCATAATTTACTCGTATATGGAATCAATCTCCCTCGATGCAATAGACCTCCGATTGCTCGATGCGCTCCAGCGCGACGCCTCGCAGACCAATCAGCGGCTGGCCGCCGATGTGGGCATCTCGCCGCCCACCTGCCTGCGCCGCGTGCAGCGCCTGCGGCAGGACGGACTCATCGAGCGCCAGGTCGCCTTGCTCTCGCCCGACCGGCTTGCCACGGTGCTGGGCCACGGATTGCAGGCGGTGGTCGAAATCTCGCTGGACCGGCAGGACGCCGCCGCGCTCGACGCCTTCGAGGCCCGCGTGATCGCGGACGACGCGGTGCAGCAGTGCTGGCGTGTCTCGCCCGGCCCGGACTTCGTGCTGGTGGTGGCAGCGCGCGACATGCCGGACTACGCCGCGCTCACGCAGCGGCTGTTCACGGCCGACGCCAACGTGCGCAACGTCAAGGCGTTCTTCAGCCTCAAGCGCGCCAAGTTCGAGCCCAGAGTGCCACTGGGATGAAACGTTGGAGGTGCGTTGTTCGGGGCGGCAATCACGCCGATGGTGTGCTCGTTCAGAGCACTGGTTGATCGGCCGCGAACCAGCAGCGCGCCCTCGTGCACAGGGCACCGGGTGCTCCCCGCAGCGAAATAAAGGAGGAGCGAAGCGGGGGACATTCGCGGAGGGGAGTACCCGGTGGCCTGTGCACGCGCCCCGAATTCCCGCCCCCGTTCCGGAGGCGACGCCCTTTCAGGCCTTGGGTTTTTTCTGCGGGCGCTTCCAATTGGGAAAGCTCACCGGCTTGCTGCGCGCCACGGTCAGCGCACCGGGCTCGGTCGACTTGTTCACGGTCGACCCGCCGCCGATGGTGCCGCCCGCGCCGATGGTGATCGGCGCCACCAGCACGCAATTGCTGCCCACATGCACGTCGGCTTCGATCACGGTGCGGTGCTTGTTGGCGCCGTCGTAGTTGGCCGTGATGCTGCCCGCGCCGTAGTTGACGCGCTCGCCTACCGTGGCGTCGCCCAGGTAGGCCAGGTGGTTGGCCTTGGCGCCGGCCGCAAGCGTCGAATTCTTGACCTCGACGAAGTTGCCGATGTGCACCTCGGGGCCCAGCTGCGCACCGGGCCGCAGCCGCGCGAAGGGGCCGATCAGGGCCCGCTCGCCCACCGTCACGCCGGCCTTCTCGCCATCGATGTGGGTGAACGGATGAATCACCGCGCCGGCTTCGATGCGCGCATTGGCAATCACGCAGTTGGCGCCGATGCGCACGCCCTCGCCCAGCGACACCTTGCCTTCGAACACGCAGTTGACGTCGATCTCGACGTCGGCCCCGCAGTCCAGCGTGCCGCGCAGGTCGAAGCGCGCCGGATCGGCCAGGCGCACGCCCTGCTCCATCAGCGCGTTGGCCTGGCGCAGCTGCCAGGCGCGCTCGAGCGCCGCGAGCTGGGCCGGGCTGTTGATGCCGGCCACCTGCAGCGCATCGGTCGTGATGTGCGCCACCACGGGCACCCCGTCGGCCGCGGCGAGCTTGACCACATCGGTCAGGTAGTACTCGTTCTGCGCATTGCGGTTGTCGAGCCGCGCGAGCCAGCCCTTGAGCAGGCGCGCCGGCACAGCCATCACGCCGCTGTAGATCTCCCGCACGGCGCGCTGCGCCTCGGTCGCGTCCTTGTGCTCGACGATGGCGGTCACCGCGCCCTCGCCCGGCGCGCGGATGACGCGGCCATAGCCGGCCGGGTCGTCGAATTCGATGGTCAGCAGCGCGAGCCGCTGGCCCGCGCTGGCGGCCACCAGCGCCCGCAATGTCTCTTCACCGATCAGCGGCACGTCGCCCGAGAGCACGATCACCGTGCCGTCGTCCGGCAGCAGCGGTGCCGCCTGCTGCACCGCGTGCCCGGTGCCGAGCTGCGGCTCCTGGCGCACAAAGCGCGGCGTGGCACCGCCCACGGCGCCAGCCATGGCAGCTTCGACCTCGGCCGCGCCGTGACCGGTGACCACCACCACGTGGCGCGCGCCGATCCGTGCGGCGGTGTCCGCCACATGCGCGATCAACGCGCGGCCGCTCAATCGATGCAACACTTTGGGCAGTTTGCTTTTCATGCGCGTGCCCTTGCCGGCCGCCATGATCACGATGTCGATCGGCCCCTGAATGCCTTGCTGCGGAGTCTGATTCATGCTTTTTTCTTCCCGGATTCGTTGCGCGGAACTGGCGCGAATTATCGGCGTGCTGCTGTTGGCCGCCGCGCTGGGCGCCTGCAGCACCATCCGGCTGGCCTACGAGAACCTGCCTGGGGTGAGCTACTGGTGGCTCGATGCCTACTTCGACTTCGACGGCGCGCAGACACCCAAGGTGCGCGACGAACTCGCCCAGTTGCTGGCCTGGCACCGCCAGAACGAACTGCCCAAGGTCGTCACCCTGCTGCAGGAAGCCCAGGACCTGGCGCCGGGCGAGGTGACGCCGGCGCAGGCCTGCAACCTCGCCGACCGGATCCGCGAGCGCCTGCTGGCCGTGACCGAGCGCGCCGAGCCGGCCGGCACCGAACTCGCGCTGAGCCTGAGCGAGGCACAACTGCAGCAGCTCGAGCGCAAGTACGCCAAAAACGATGCCGCGTACCGCAAGAGCTGGCTCGACCGCACGCGCGCACAAGTGAACGAAAAGCGCTACGACCGGTTCCTGGACCGCGCCGAGGACTTCTATGGCCGGCTCACGACAGAGCAGCGCGATCTGCTGAAACAGCAGGTCGCCGAATCGGTGTTCAACCCGCAACTCGCGGAYGTCGAGCGCCGCGGGCGCCAGCAGGAAGCGCTGGTGATGTTGCGCAGCTTCGGCACCGCGAAACCATCGCCGGCCGAGGCGCGCGCGGCGCTCCATGCCTACGTGCTGCACATCGCCGAGGCGCCGCCCGGCCCCTGGCGCGACCAGCAGCAGGCCCTGCGGCAGGAAGGCTGCCGCAACCTCGCCGCCCTGCACAACGTCACCAGTGCCAACCAGCGCGAGCGGGCGGTGCGCCGGCTGCAGGCCTACCAGGACGATCTGCGCCAGCTGGTGGCCACGCGCTGAGGCGGCGCTTCGGATCGGCCGGCTTCGGCATCGACGGCTGAAAAAAGAAAAAGGCGGCCGAAGCCGCCTTTCCGTCCGTGGGAAGATGACCGATCAGACTTGATCCCACGAGTAGGTGGCACCGTAGCCATCCCACGCTTCCATGACGATACGCTGGCCGGCGGCCACCATCATGGATTCGCCCGGTGCGAGCACCAGGTCTTCGCTGGGGTTGGCCAGCGTGGCATCCGGCGTGACCCAGACCCGGCCTTGCTTGACCCGCAGTACGCTGGCCGACCGCGCCTTCAGGCTCATCGCCTCGCCGGGCGCAATCTGCCAGGCACCGCGGCGCACGGCCGGCGGAATGGCGACAGTGGTACGGGCAGGGATCGACAGGGATGCGAGCGATTCGGTGGTGCAGACGGCGGTAGACATGATGGAAACTCCTTGGCTTTGCCGAAGTGCGATGACAGACGGAGGCAATGGCGCAGTTCGGGAATGAATGATCTCTCTACCCCCGTTGGCGGTCCAATGAAAACGAGGTAGCCTACTGATGCTCGTTTCGCATCAATCGACCCGAACGCCAGCCCGCTCCCCGAAGTCACACCCATGCAACATTCGCAAACCCATCTGCGCTCCCGCCCGATCTCGGCCGGACACTTGCGCGCCTTTGAGGCCGTGGCCCGGCACCTGAACTTTCGCGCCGCGGCGGAAGAGATGGCACTGACCCAGTCGGCGGTCAGCCGCCAGATCCAGTCGCTCGAAGAAGAAGTGGGCGTGGCGCTGTTCCTGCGCCATACCCGGGCGGTGGAGCTGACCAGCGCGGGCGCGCAGTTGCTGCTCGCGGTGCAGCAGTCGCTGCCGCGCATCGACACGGCGGTGCGCCAGATCCGCCAGAGCGCGGGGCGCAAGAGCGTGTCGCTCACCACCTTTGCGTCGTTCGCCTCGATGTGGCTGATTCCGCGGCTGGAAGCCTTCCAGCGCGACAACCCCGAGATCGACATCCGCATCGACGCCAGCGACGTGGCGGTCGACCTCGAAGTCGCCGATGTGGACATCGCCCTGCGCTACGGCCCGCGCGAAGCCATGCCGTCCACCGCCGTGCGCCTGTTCGGCGAGACCCTCACGCCGGTGGCGAGCCCCTGGCTGATCAAGAGCAGCCCGCCGATCAAGACACCGGCGGACATCACCCGCTTCACCCTGATCGAAGCCGGCGATGCGCACCGCACGCACCTCGAATGGCTGACTTGGCGGCGCTGGTTCGAGGTCAACGGCCTGGAACGCGCCCAGCCCAAGCGCTGGCTCTATTTCAACTACGCCTACCAGATGGTGCAGGCCGCGCTCACCGGCCAGGGCGTGACGCTGGCGCGCAGCTCGCTGATCGCCGAAAGCCTGGCCAACGGCGATCTGGTCGAGGTGCTGCCGCAGCACCGCATGGACTCGCCGATGGGCTACTGGCTCATCGCGGGGCCGCGCAACGCGCTGCGGCCCGAGATCAAGGCCTTCTGGGACTGGCTGCAGGTCCAGGCCGTCACCACGCGCGAGACCATCGGCGAGGTGCCCGACCCGGACACGGTCGACAACATCGACTGAACGATCAGATCAGCTGGTTGGCCAGACGACGCCGTTGTCGTTGAGGATGGCGTCCAAGGGCAGGTCGTGCGCCTCGGGCTCGAAATCGTCGAGAAACCCGTTGGTGAAGCCCAGCCCCACCGTGAACGGCCGCGGCTCCAGCGCCGCCAGCGTGCGGTCGTAGAAGCCACCGCCGTAGCCCAGCCGGTAGCCGCCCGCGCTGTAGCCCACACAAGGCACGAACAGCAGGGTCGGCACGATCAGTTCGGTGTCCTTGGGCTTGGGAATGCCGTAGGCGTCTTCTTCCATCTGGCAGCCCGGATACCAGGCATGGAAGGTCAGCGTCTTGTGCACCTTGTCGATCACCGGCAATCCGATGCGGCGGCGCTGCGTCTCTTCCATCAGCTCGCCGTCTTCCTTCCAGCGGTGCAGGGCAGGCAGCGGATCGAATTCGCCCTTGATCGGCCAGTAGGCGCCGATCACGGTGTCGGGCCGGCCGACCAGCCAGATCCGCATCACCCGTTGCAGGAGGTCGGCCCGCGCCAGGCGGTCCGGCATGGAAAGGCGCTGCTCGATCAGTGCCTTTCTCAACTGTCCCTTCAGAAAACTCGCCGTTGCCGAAGTGTCGGCACCCTTTGACTTGTCCATAATCCCCCGATGCAGTTTCCAAGCATTTTGGCATCCACGCGCCGTCGCCCGCGCAGCGCAGCGCCCGCACTGGCTTTTTCCGTCGTTTTGGCTGCCGCCGCGCTGCTTTTCCAGCAGCCCGCCAACGCGCAAACCAACACCAACGACGACGTGTTGATCCAGATGAAGCAGGCCTTCCAGCGCGGCGACAAGGCGCGCCTCACCGCCCTGCTGCCGCAAGCCCGCGGCCATGCGCTCGAACCCTGGGCCGCCTACTGGGAGCTCAAGGCCCGGCTGCAGGAAGCCGCGCCGAACGAGGTGCAGGACTTCTTCGCGCGCTACCCCGGCACTTACCAGGAAGACCGCCTGCGCAACGACTGGCTGCTGTTGCTCGGCCAGCGCCGCGACTGGGACGGTTTCTCCGCCGCCATCGCCGGCTTCCGCATGGGCGACGACGCCCAGGTGCGCTGCTACGCGATCCTGGCCGACACGCTGCGCTCCGGCACTGCCACCCAGGCCCAGGCCGACGACGTGCGCCGCAACTGGTTCAGCCAGAAGGAAGCCGACGACGGCTGCCTCACTGCCGCCGACCGCATGGTCGCGTCCCGCCTGATGTCGCCCAACGACGTCTGGAAAAAGGCGCGCCTGGCCATCGAATCCAACCGCCCGCAGGCTGCACGCGGCGCCGTCACCATCGCCGCGCCCGACGCGCTGCCGCTGTTCGAGGAACTCAATGCCAGCTCGGCCAAGTTCCTGACCGGCCGCGCCTTCGTGGCCGCCAAGTCGCGCAAGGAACTGGTGGTGCTCGCGCTCATCAAGGTCGCCATCGCCGATCCGGACATGGCCGCCTCGCAGCTCGACAACAAGTGGGGGCCGATGCTCTCCGCCGAGGAGCGCAACTGGCTCTGGGGCACCATCGGCCGCCAGGCCGCCAACAAGCTCTCGCCGCAGGCCGGCACCTATTTCGCCAACGTCACGAAGAACAGCGACCTGTCGGACGACATGCTCGGCTGGCGCGTGCGCGCCGCGCTGCGCGCCGGCCAGTGGAAAGAGGTGGTGCCCGCGATCAATGCCATGAGCGAGACCGCCCAGCTCGACCCGACCTGGGTCTACTGGAAGGCCCGCGCACTCAGCGCCGCCGGCGGCGACGACCGCCGAGCCCAGGCCCAGGAGCTGTACACGAGCATCTCCGGCACGCGCGGCTTCTATGAAATGCTGGCGCTCGAAGAACTCGGCCAGCGCACGGTCGCTGCCACTCGGCCCGCACCGCTCACCCCCGAGGAAAAAGCCGCCGCGCGCAGCAACATCGGGCTCAACCGCGGCCTCTACGCCATCGCCATCGGCCTGCGCCCCGAGGGCACGCGCGAGTGGAACTACGCCACCAACCTGCACGACAAGGGCGGCATGGACGACCGCGCGCTGCTGGCCGCGGCCGACTTCGCCTGCCAGCGCGAGGTGTGGGACCGCTGCATCAACACCAGCGAGCGCACCAAGGGCGCGGTCGATGTCGAACAGCGCTTCCCCATGCCCTTCCACGACACCGTGCTGCGCAAGAGCCAGGACATCGGCCTCGACCCGGCGTATGTCTACGGCCTGATCCGCCAGGAAAGCCGCTTCATCATGGACGCGCGCTCGGGCGTCGGTGCCTCGGGCCTGATGCAGGTGATGCCGGCCACCGCGCGCTGGACGGCCCGCAAGATCGGCATGACCGACTTCACGCCGGGCCAGATCAACGACCGCGAAACCAACATCACCATCGGCACCAACTACCTGAAGCTCGCGCTCGACGACTTCGACGGTTCCATGGCACTCGCCGCCGCCGCCTACAACGCCGGGCCCGGCCGCCCGCGCAACTGGCGCAACGGCCCGGTGATCGACGCCGCCATCTGGGCCGAGAACGTGCCCTTCACCGAAACCCGCGATTACGTGAAGAAGGTGCTGGCCAACACCACCAACTACGCCGCGATCATCAGCGGCAAGCCGCAGTCGCTGAAGGAGCGCCTCGGCCGCGTGGGTCCGCGCGACGCGGCCGAGCCCGAGCCCAACAAGGACCTCCCCTAGGAGGAACCTTGCCTTTCGATTCCCACGCGCATCAATCCACACCCCCTTCAGCATCAATGCCGGCGCGCGGCCGGGCTAGCATCGAAGGCTTTGAGTCGCAACGAACCGGAGGCCCCTGATGCGCAAGCTCTATATCGGCAACAAGAACTACTCGTCGTGGTCCATGCGCCCATGGGTGCTCATGAAGCAGGCCGGCATCGACTTCGAGGAAGTGATGGTGCGCTTCGACTCCTTCGAGGCGGAATCGAAGTTCAAGGGCACCATCGGCGCGCTCAACCCGGTGGCCAAGGTGCCTGTGCTGGTGGACGGCGATCTGGTGGTCTGGGACACGCTGGCCATTGCCGAATACCTGGCCGAGACCTTTCCCGAAAAGCAGCTGTGGCCCAAGGCCGCAGCCGACCGGGCACGCGCGCGCAGCATCTGCGCCGAGATGCATTCGGGCTTCGGCGGCCTGCGCGGCCATTGCGACATGAACATCGAGGCCTCGCTGCCCGAAGTCGGCGCGCAGTTGCTCAAGGAACAGCCCGCCGTGCGCAGCGACCTGGAGCGCATCGTGCAGATGTGGACCGGCCTGCTCGAGACCCATGGCGGCCCGCTGCTGTTCGGCGATTTCAGCATCGCCGACGCTTACTTCGCGCCCATCGGCACGCGCATCAAGACCTACGGATTGCCTGTGCCGCCGGCCATCACGGCCTACATCGAGCGGGTGCAGGCACTGCCGGGCGTCAAGGCCTGGATCGACGAGGCGCTGGCAGAGAAGGATTTCCTGCAATTCGAAGAGCCCTACCGCAAGGGGCGTTAAGGCTTTCCCGGCAGGCTGGGGTCAGAACCGGTAAGTGGCCGAGACGTAGGTGACGATCGGGTTCAGCTTGAGGCTCGCTTCGCTGCGGGCAACGGGCAGGCCGGTGACCGAGGTCGTGGTCAGCTTCGCCTTGGTCTTCAGCGGGATGTACGACACCGAGAACGAGATGCCCCAGTGCTTGTCGAGCTGGTAGGCGATACCGGCATTGAGCACCGGCGCGAACGAGCTGTCGAGCTTGGCGGTGGTGTTGACCGCGTACGGCGACTGGTGGAACTGGCTCGCGAGCGCGCCTTGCAGGTTCGAGGTCAGCTTCACGTCGCTGTACCAGACGTAGGTGGCGCCCAGGCCCACGAACGGACGGAAGGCGTCATTGCCTTCGTTGAAGTAGTACTTGGCAAGAACCGTCGGGCTCCATTGGCGGGCCTCGCCGAGTTCGCCCACGCGGGCCAGCGTGCCAGTGCCGTTCAGCTTGAATTTCGGGGGAATGCCCAGCACGCCCTCCACGGCCCAGTGGCTGTCGATGAAATAGGCAAGGCTGAGGCCCAGCGTGTCCGAATCCGTGACGCTGGCACCCGAGCCGGGCAACACGCTGCGGACCGGCGCCGTCACCGTGAGCGGCTTGCTCGAATCCTGCGGCGACAGATGGAACCAGCCCGCACCGGCGACCCAGTCGCCGGCGTTTTGCGCGAACGCACTGCCAGAAGCCAAGGCACCCAGAGCCGCCAGCGCAAACATTGTTTTCTTCATGGTGTGAATGCTCCTTTGGTTGAAAAATCCCGCAAACGCGGTACCAGCCAGTGACTGGCGCTGCGTTCGAGCGAATAAACGAACGTTCGTTCGTTTTCCTTCCAAATTATCGAACGACCGTTCTATTCTTGTGGTGGGGAGTATCCCTACACTGCGTTCATGAAGATCTTTCTTGTCGGCGGTGCACTGCGCGACCGGCTGCTCGGGCGGCCGGTGTCCGACCACGACTGGCTGGTCGTCGGCGCCACGCCCGAAGAGATGGTGGCCCGGGGCTACCTGCCCGTGGGCCGCGACTTTCCGGTGTTCCTGCACCCACGCACGCGCGAGGAATACGCGCTGGCCCGCACCGAGCGCAAGAGCGCGCCCGGCTACCGCGGCTTCACCATCCACACCGCCCCCGACGTCACGCTCGAACAGGATCTGGCGCGGCGCGACCTGACCGTCAATGCCATCGCGCTGCCGGCGGAATTCGTAGGTGCCGACGGCGAATTCGAACCTGACCCCGAAAAGCTGGCCGACCCCTTCCACGGCCAGCGCGACCTGCACGACAAGCTGCTGCGCCATGTGACCGACGCCTTCCGCGAAGACCCGGTGCGCATCCTGCGCGTCGCCCGCTTTGCTGCGCGCTTCGACGATTTCTCGGTCGCCCCCGAAACCATGGCGCTGATGCGCGAGATGGTCCAGGCCGGCGAAACCGATGCACTCGTGCCCGAGCGCGTCTGGCAGGAGCTGTCGCGCGGCCTGATGGAAACGCGCCCCTCGCGCATGTTCGGGGTGCTGCGCGAATGCGGCGCCCTCGCCGTGCTGCTGCCCGAAGTCGACCGGCTCTGGGGCGTGCCCCAGCCCGAACTCCACCATCCCGAGGTCGACACCGGCGTGCACCTGATGATGGTCGTCGACACCAGCGCGCGGCTTTCGGCCTCGCTGCCGGTGCGCTTCGCCTGCCTGATGCACGACCTCGGCAAAGGCACCACGCCCGCCGACGCGTTGCCGCGCCATGTCGGCCACGAGAAGCGCAGCGTCGACCTGCTGCACGCGGTGTGCGACCGCTGGCGCGTGCCGGTCGAGATCCGCGAGCTGGCCGAGGTGGTGGCGCGCGAGCACGGCAACATCCACCGCAGCGGCGAGCTCGACGCGGCGCCGCTGGTGCGCCTGCTGGAGCGCTGCGACGCCTTTCGCAAGCCCGCGCGTTTTGCCGACGTGCTGCTGGCCTGCGAGTGCGATGCGCGCGGCCGGCTCGGCTTCGAGGACAAGCCCTATCCACAGCGTGCGCGGCTGCTCGAGGTGCTTGCCACGGCCGCGGCCGTCGCCACCGATGCCGTCGCGCGCCAAGCCCAGCAGGCCGGCGCCGCCGGGCCGCAGATCGGCGAGGCGATCCATCGCGCACGGATCGAGGCCGTCGCGGCGTCGCTGGCCTGAAGGCACGGCCCTGCCCCAGCGGTGCCGGGCAGCGACACGAAGTGCGCGAGGCCTGGGGAGAGACGGTTTCCGCCGACACGCGGACGTCACAGCCCGTGTTATGGTTTTTACCAATGCCAAAGTCCTCCGCCAGCAACGCGCAGTTGCCTCCTCCGCTGGGCCGGGACGCCGCCCTTTTTCTCGACTTCGACGGCACGCTGGTCGGGCTCGCGCCCACCCCCGAAGCCATCGAGATCCCGCCTGCGCTCGTCCCCTTGCTGAGTGACCTTCGCGACCAGCTCGGCGGCGCGCTCGCCGTGGTGTCGGGCCGCCAGATCGATTCGATCGACCGCTTCCTTGCGCCGCTGCGGCTGCCCGCGGCCGGCGAGCACGGCGTGCAGCGCCGCGACGCAAAAGGCGGCATGCAGGAGCAGCGCGCACCCGATCTCACGCCCATCCTCGACATTGCCAACGAACTCGCGCGCGTGCACGAAGGCCTGCTGGTGGAACGCAAGCACGCCGCCATCGCCCTGCACTACCGGCTTGCGCCGCAGCTGGAAGCCGTGTGCCGCGATGCGATGTCGCGCGCCATCACAGGCCATCCGCAGCTCGAGCTGATGCACGGCAAGTTCGTTTTCGAGGTCAAGCCCGCGGGCGTCAACAAGGGCCTTGCCATCGATGCCTTCATGCGCGAGGCGCCCTTCGCGGGCCGCACGCCGGTCTTCGCGGGCGACGACACCACCGACGAGAGCGGCTTTGCGATCGTGCAGCCGCGCGGCGGCATCGCCATCAAGGTCGGCTCGGGTCCGAGCCTGGCGCTGCACCGCCTCGAATCGCCGCTCGCCGTCTACGAGTGGCTGGTGCAGGCGCGCAACATGCTGGCGGCACCGCATCCACCGAAAACCGAAGAATCACCGAGGAGCCCTGGATGAGCGAACGACAACTGCCGGTGGCGCCCGAAGACCGCGCCGGCCAGGCCCTGGCCGGCGCCGCGGGCCCCGACGACCGCGCGCCGGTCGACGTGCAGGCGGCCGCCGCACCGGGTCCGCGCGGATTCGCACCGCCGGCCGAGCCTTCGCTCAATGTCGGCGTGGTCGGCAACTGCGCCTACAGCGCACTCATCGATGCGCGGGGCCGCGCAGTCTGGTGCTGCCTGCCGCGCTTCGACGGCGACCCGGTGTTCAACGCCCTGCTGCATCCCGGTGAGGATGCCGGGGCATGGAGCATCGAGATCGAGGACTTCGCGGAAGCCAGGCAGTGGTACGAGCCCAATACCGCGGTACTGCGCACGCAGCTCTTCGACAGCGCCGGCCAGGGCATCGAGATCACCGACTTCGCGCCGCGCTTCTACAGTCGCTCGCGCTACTTTCGCCCGCTGATGCTGGTGCGCCGCGTGCGCCCGATTGCCGGCGCGCCGCGCATCCGCGTGTCGCTCGACCCGCGCTTCCACTGGGGCGCCTCGGCGCCGGTGGAAGTGACGCGCGGCAGCAACCACATCCGCTATGTCGGGCCCGACGTGACGCTCAGGCTCAATACCGACGCCTCGATCTCCCACATCCTGTCGCGCCAGCCCTTCGTGCTCTCGCGCGAATACAACTTCATATTCGGCGTGGACGAGACGCTGCTCGACGGCATCGCCGACACGGCGCGCAAGTTCGAGCAGGAGACCATCGCCTACTGGCGCACCTGGAGCAAGCGGCTCGCGATTCCGTTCGAGTACCAGGAGGCGGTGATCCGCGCCGCCATCACGCTCAAGCTCTCGCTCTACGAAGACACCGGCGCCATCGTCGCCGCCATGACCACCAGCATCCCCGAGGCGCCGGGCAGCCAGCGCAACTGGGACTACCGCTACTGCTGGCTGCGCGACGCCTTCTTCGTGGTGCGCGCGCTCAATTCGCTGAGCGAGGTCGGCACCATGGAGGACTACCTGCGCTGGCTCGGCAACGTGGTGATCGGCTCGCACGGCGAGCACATCCAGCCGCTCTACGGCATCGGGCTGGAGCGCGAGTTGCCCGAGTCCTTCGTCGAAGGCCTTCCGGGCTACCGCGGCATGGGCCCGGTGCGCGTGGGCAACCAGGCGCAGGAGCATTTCCAGCACGACGTGTACGGCAACATCGTGCTCGGCGCGGCGCAGGCCTTTCACGACCACCGGCTGCTGAGCCGTGCCGGCGCGGCGGAGTTTCCGCACCTCGAAGCCGTCGGCGAGAAGGCGGTGCGCGTCTACGGCACGCCCGACGCCGGCATGTGGGAACTGCGCACCCGCGCCCGCGTGCACACCAGCTCGGCGCTCATGAGCTGGGCCGCCTGCGACCGGCTTGCCAAGATCGCCCGCGCGCTGCAGTTGCCCGAGCGCGCCGCCTACTGGCACGGCCATGCCGCCCGCATGAAGGAAGAGATCCTTGCCAAGTCGTGGTGCGAGGAGCGGCAGGCCTTTGCCGAAAGCTTCGGCGGGCACGAGCTCGACGCGAGCATCCTGCTGATGGCCGAGGTCGGCCTGATCGACGCGCGCGACCCGCGCTTCATCTCCACCGTCGACGCGATGGAAAAGTCGCTCTGCGACGGCCCCTACATGCGCCGCTACGAAGCGGCCGACGACTTCGGCAAGCCCGAGACCGCCTTCAACATCTGCACCTTCTGGCGCATCGACGCGCTCGCCAAGATCGGCCGCAAGGCCGAGGCGCGGCAGATCTTCGAGACCATGCTGGCGGCACGCAACCCGCTCGGCCTGCTGTCGGAAGACACGCACCCGGTGACGGGCGAGATGTGGGGCAACTTTCCGCAGACCTATTCGATGGTCGGCATCATCAATGCGGCCGTGCGCCTGTCCGCGCCCTGGGATTCCTGCATATGAGTCGTCTCGTCGTCGTTTCCAACCGCGTGGCCGACCCACGCAAGCCTGCGGCCGGAGGCCTCGCCGTGGCGCTGGGCGAAAGCCTCCAGCAAAGCGGCGGCCTGTGGTTCGGCTGGAGCGGCCAGATCGTCGAAAACGGCCCCACGGGCGAAGGCGAGTTGCACAGGCAGCAGGCCGGCAAGGTCACGCTCGCCACCATCGACCTGAGCCGCGATGACCACGACAGCTACTACCTGGGCTACAGCAACGACGTGCTCTGGCCGGTGTTCCACAACCGCCTCGACCTCGCACACTTCGACGCCGGCTTCATCGGCGGCTACCGGCGCGTGAACCAGCTGTTCGCGCGCAAGCTGATGCCGCTGTTGAAAGACGACGACATCATCTGGATCCACGACTACCACCTGATGCCGCTCGCGGCCGAGCTGCGTGCCATGGGCTGCAAGCAGCGCATCGGCTTCTTCCTGCACATTCCGCTGCCGCCGCAGATCATCATCGCGGCCATTCCGCAGCACGAATGGCTGATGCGCTCGCTGTTCGCCTACGACCTGATCGGCTTCCAGGCCCAGCAGGACGTGCAGCACTTCGAGCACTACGTGCGCAACGAAGCCCACGGCGAATACCTGGGCGGCGAGATGTACCGCGCCTACGGGCAGACGGTGCGCGCCGGTGCCTTTCCGATCGGCATCGATGTGGACGAATTCGCGGCGCTCACGCACGCGAAGGAATCGCGCGACATGTACGAGACCATGAAGCGCGAATATTCGAGCCGCCGGCTGCTGCTGGGCATCGACCGGCTCGACTACTCCAAGGGCATTCCGCAGCGGGTGCGCGCCTTCCGCGAACTGCTCGCCAACTACCCGGAGAACCGGCGCAGCGCCACGCTGATCCAGATCGCCTCGCCCACGCGCGAGACGGTCGACGCCTATGGCGACATCCGGCGCGAGCTCGAGTCGCTGTGCGGCGCCATCAACGGCGACTACGGCGAACTCGACTGGATGCCGGTGCGCTACATCCACCGCGTGGTGGCGCGCAAGCGGGTGCCGGGCCTGTGCCGCGCGGCAGCCGTGGGGCTGGTGACGCCACTGCGCGACGGCATGAACCTGGTCGCCAAGGAGTACATCGCGGCGCAGGACCCGGCCGACCCCGGCGTGCTGGTGCTCTCGCGCTTTGCCGGCGCGGCCGAGCAGCTCAAGGAGGCGCTGCTGGTGAACCCCTACGACACGCACGGCACGGCAGAGACGGTGCAGCAGGCGCTGCAGATGCCGCTGGAAGAGCGGCGCGAGCGGCATCAGAAGCTGCTGGCGCGCATCCGCGAGCAGGACATCCACTGGTGGCGGCGCAGCTTCCTGGATGCGCTGCGCGAAGCGGCGAGCGAGCGCTGATCTTCGTTTGCCGGCTTCGATGCTGTTCAGGGCGCGATCACGCCGTCGGCGTGATCGCTCAGAGCACTGGTTGATCGGCCGCAAACCCACAGCGTGTCCTGTGCACGCACCCCGGAGCCCCTACCAACCGGTCAGCAGCCGCACGAAGCGCATCACCGGCCGGGCCTCGGCATACGCCGGGGCTGGCGCCGGTGACGCCATCGGCGCATGAATCCGCAGGTGCACCGGCGTCAGCGCCGACACCTCGATCCAGCCCCCATGCTCCAGGCGGTGCACATCGCCTTCGTCCAGCATCGTTTCCGCCATGAACACCGTGTCGCCCAACCAGCCGGGCGGCGACACCACGCGCACCCGGCCCTCCGCGACCTGCAGCCAGGCGCCGGCATCGACGGCGGTGCGCAGGGACTGCCCGGGCTCCAGGACGATGGAGTCGGGCGCTTGGGACAGGGTGGTGATCATGGCGGGCCTCGAGAGTGAGTGAAAAGCGGTTCGGCGAGTCCAGATCGTAGAAATTCGGCCGCTCGAAAAACAGGCACACACACCGGCTATTCGCACCGGAACAGTCAGCGGCCTCCAGCATCTGTTATGGTCGTTTTCCCGAGCAACTGCATCTGTTTTCGGATGCGCGATCGAGGGAACATCGACGCCATGGACTCGCTACCGCTCTACCGGCAACTCGCAGCGCACTATGTGGATGCGATCCACACCGGTTCGCTCAAGCAGGGCGACAAGCTGCCCTCGCTGCGCAGCCTGATGCGCCTGCACGAGATCAGCCTTTCGACCGCGCTGCAGGTGTGCCGCGCGATGGAGAGCGACGGCTGGGTCGAGGCGCGCGACCGCTCGGGCTACTTCGTGCGCCGGCCGCAGCGCCTAGCCATCGCGCCGATGACGGAGCCGGTGGCCGACGTACCACCCGACCCGGCGCAGTTCGTGAGCATGCGCACGCGCATGGCCAACTTCATGGCGCGCGGGCGGCACACCGGCGTGAAGCTCAATTTCGCGATCGCGCGCGCGGCCCCCGAGCTCTACCCGGCCGAGGCCTTGCGCAACGCCATGACGCGCGCGCTGCGCCAGCGGCCCGAGCTGTTGACCACCGCCTCGTCCCAAAAGGGCCACGAGCAGTTCCGCGAGGCTTTGGCCCAACGCAGCCTGCGCATCGGCATGACGGTCTCGCCCGACGAGGTGCTCGTCACCAACGGCTGCATCGAGGCGCTGAACCTCGCGCTGCGCGCGATCGGGAAGCCGGGCGACACGGTGGCCGTGGAGTCGCCCACCTTCTACGGCCTGCTGCAGGTGCTCGAAAGCCTGGGGATGCGGGCGCTCGAGATTCCGACCAGCCCGCAGACCGGCATCTCGCTCGAAGCGCTCGACCTTGCCATCCACACCTACGACGACATCAAGGCCGTGGTGGTGGTGCCGCACCTGCAGAACCCGATCGGCAGCGTGATGCCCGATGCCCACAAGCAGCGGCTGGTTCAGATGTGCGAGCGCCACGGCATCGCGCTGGTCGAGGACGACACCTACAGCGACCTGGTGGAAACGGACGTGCCGCTGCGCGCCGTGAAGTCCTGGGACCGCACAGGCAACGTGATCTATTGCGCCTCGCTGCACAAGGTGCTCGCACCGGGCTTGCGGCTGGGCTGGATCACCGCGGGGCGCTGGCATGCGCAGGTGGAAATGCTCAAGTACGCGCAGACGCGCAACAACGAGGCGCTGGCGCAGATTGCCGCGGGTGAGTTCATCGCGGGCGGGCGCTACGACCGCCACCTGCGGCGCCTGCGCGAGCACCTGCACGTCCAGCGCGACCAGACGGCGGACGCCATCGCGAAATACTTTCCGACGGGCACGCGGCTGAACCTGCCGCGGGGCGGCCTGCAGCTGTGGGTCGAGCTGCCCGAGCGGCTGTCGTCGGTCACGGTGTTCGAGGCTGCCCTGCGCGAGCAGATGCTGGTGGCGCCGGGCGCGCAGTTCTCGAACTCGGGGCGCTTCGACAACTACCTGCGCATCAATTGCGGCTGGCCGTATTCGAAGGCCGTGGATGCGGGGCTGCGGCGGCTGGGCGAGATCGTCTCGGACACCCGCGGGAAGCCGCTGCCGGACCGCTGAGGCCCGGCCGGATCGCTCAAGCCATGTAGAAGACGATGGCGTCGCGTCGCGCGGCCGCCTCGGCAAAGAAACGCTGGACGCCTTCCATGAACGCCTGAAGGGCATCGATGTCTTCCAGCCAGACTTTGGCCCAGTACAGCTCGGCGTACGGGGCCGGTTCTTCCGCGAAAAGACGCACCAGCTTCGGCACGCTCCGCTGCGCCAGGCGCGCGGCGCTCCGCTCGACATGGCTGGCCGTCAGGTAGATGCAGCCCAGCCCGTCGGTACCGTCGAGCGGCTCGCCGTCCACCGCTTCCGGCAACAGGGTCTGCACCACGTCCCAGGCCTGCTCCACGGTCTGGCTGTCGTTCGGGCCGCCCTGGCCGGCGGGCTTGTGGATCAGGCCCGACACGGTGGCGGGATCGATGACCAGCCCGCGCAGCCGGTAGCGGTCGATCGCATAGAAAGCGCCGCCCACGCTCACGACGGGCTCCGCTCCACGCGTGCGGCGCGCGCCACCGCGGCCAGCGTTCCGCTCGCGCCGTCGACGTTGCGCTGCGCATTGGCGATGTTGCCGAGATGGTCGGGCGCGCAGATCTGGTTGAGCAGCAGCGTGCGCTTGAAGTGCACCAGCGCCTGGCGGAGGTCGCCCTCTTCCTGCGCGATCAGTCCGAGGTCGTTGTGCGCGCTGGCGGCAATGGAGGAGATGCCCCTGCAACTGCGCTCCTGGATGGCCAGCGAGCGTTCGTACAAGGGCTTGGCCCTGGCAAAGTTGCGACGTGCCATGAACAGGTCTGCATAGTTGTTCAGCATGTTGGCGTGGAGATCGGCATCGGCGCCTTCGGCCTCCAGCTTGTCGAGGTGAACCACCGCCCGCGCGTAGCAGAGCTCGGCCTTCTGCGCCTGCCCGGTGTCCGCATAGAGGAAGGCAAGGTTGTTGAAGGCGCGCACCACGGCATTGGTCGAGGCGCCCTTGCTCGCGGCGATCGCCATCGCGATGGTCTGCTTGTAGAGCGCTTCGGCCTCGCCGTGCCGGCCGGTCGCGGCATGCACGAGGGCCAGGGTGTTGGTCGGCCCGCGCCGCCAGTCGTCGTCGAGGTCCAGCGCCTCGATCATGGCCAGGCATTCGTTCAGCGTGGCGATGGCCTTGTCGTGCCATTTCATCTGGCGGCGGATTTCGGCCAGGTTCACGAGGTGAAAAACCACCGCCTGCCCCGGCCCGGCGAACAACCGGCGGCTGGTTTCGACGGCTTCGGCGCACAGCGGCTCGGCGCGCTCCAGGTCGCCCTGCTCGAAGGCCTCCATGTACTGCGTCTCCTGCCGTTCCAGCAGGGCCTGCAGCTCGGGGTCGTCTTCCGGGCGGACGGCGCCGGCCGGCAGGGCGTCCTGGATGGCTCGCGCCGCGCGGTATTCGCCCATTTCGGCATACACCATGGAGAGCGCCTTGCGGATGGTTTGCAGGTCTTCCGCGGGCAGGGAAATCTGCCGGGCAATGGCCAGGCTCTCTTCGAGGCTCGCCTTGGCCTTGTCGAAGGCCTTGAGCCGGTAGCAGGCCTGCCCGTACAGGCACAGCGACATCGCGAGGTTCTCGTGCGGGCCCTTGAAGACCCGGCGCGCGCTGGCCACGATCTGCGCGCCCAGGGCCACCGCCCTCGCCCACTCCTCGGCATCGGCGGCTGCCTCGAAGCGCTCGCGCAGCTTGCCGGCCTCGTCGAGCGCGGCCAGGTCGTAGTCCTTCGTCATCGCGGGGCGTGCGGCTTTGCGGCGCGGCCGGTCCTGGCGCTGCATCCGCACATGAATCCAATAGATGTCCGCCAGCATCCAGAGCAGGAGAAGGCCCAGGCAGATCCGCGCCCCGGGCAGGGAGCTCGTTCCGGCGAGCGACAGCAGCAATTGCGCTGCGCCGCTCAGGTAGTGCCCGAGGTAGAAGCGGTGCGCCCCCAGGAAGCCGCCCACCAGCAACAGCAGGTAGGCAACGGACTTGCGGCGGGGAGACGGCATGCGCATGGTTCGCCGGGAATCGTTTTTTTGCGAGGCCGTTCAGTCCAGCAAGGCCAGGGCCGCGTAGTCGCCGACCTTGTCGCCGAGCCCCGCGGGCACCAGCAGCACGCCGCGCGTGAGCGGCGGCAGCTTGCCGTCCACATGCGCCTGCAGCCGCGGCAGCAGGAATTCGCGGTGATGCCAGAACACGCTGCCGCCCAGGCTGATGCGCTCCAGGTCGAGCGTGGCAACCAGGTTGTAGAGCATGCGGCCCATCACGCGGCACAGCGCATCGACGACTTCGAGCGAATGCGGCTCGCCGGCGGCCGCCGACGAGAACAGATCGGCCGCGGGCTGGCCGAAGCGCCGCGCGATCGAGTTGCCGGCGATCAGGCCCTCCACGTCGCCGACATTGCCGCAGCCGCAAAGCGCGCCGCTGGCGTCGTCGACCACGAAGCTGTGGCCCGCATGGCCGGCATTGCCGTTCTTGCCGCGCAGCGCATGGCCGTCGACGCACAGGCCCACGCCGACGCCGGTGCTCCAGGTGACGTAGGCGCAATGGTCCAGCCCCTTCAACGCGCCCCAGTGGCGCTCGGCCTCGAGCGCGGCGACCGCGTCGTTCTCGACGCGCACGCTGCCGAAACGCTTCGCCAGCGGCGCCTCGACCACGGCCGTCATCCAATTGTTGGGCAGGCCGCGCGCCGGACCGGCGATGCCGCCGCAGATGTTGGGCGTGGCCAGTTCGACCATGCCGTCGTGCAGCTCGAAAGGCCCGGCCGACGACACGCCCACGCGGTCGATGCTGTCGGGAGCGATGCCTTGTTCCGCGCAGACMTCGTCGATCATCCGCATGATCTGGACCGCCACGGCGTCGTTGTCGCCGGTCTTGGCGGTCGGCTCGCTGCGGCGGCCGATCAACGGCGCATCGCTCGAAGCGGAAAGGCTCACGGCCACCTTGGTGCCGCCGATGTCAACGCAGGCTCTCATTGCGGGGGTTCTTCTCTCAGGTCAAAGGCTCTGGCGCTACAGCAGGCGCGCGACCAGCGCCGCGATCATGCTGAGCACCACGGTGCTCGCGATCGGCAGCTGCCACTCGCGGCCGAAGGCGCGAAACTCGAAATCGCCGGGCAACCGTCCGAAGCCGAAGCGGCGCAGCCAGGCGGTCAGGCCGCTCATGAGCACCAGTGCAAGGACGACGACGATCAGCCAGCGGAACATGGCGACAGTCTAGGCCGCAAGGATCGCCATCGCTTGCCGATGGAGTTCGGGCGTTGCCGCGGCAATCACCCGGCCGTCGGACCCGAGCCCCAGCGGCTGGCCCTGCCAGTCGGTGATGACCCCGCCCGCAGCCTCGATCAGGCCCGCCGGGCCGAGGTAGTCGTAGGGCTGCAGGCCGGTCTCGACCACGAGGTCGATGGTGCCGCCGGCCAGTTGGGCGTAGCCGTAGCAGTCGCCGCCGAAGCGGCGCATCGCGCACTGGCGGCTGAGCCTGTCGAAGGCCTGCCAGTCGGCCGGCGCGAAGATGTCGGGCGAAGTGGTGACGATGCGCGCCTTGGCCACGTCGGTGCAGTTGCTCACGCGCACCGGCTGGCCGTCGCGCGTTGCGCCTTTGCCGGCCTGGCCGATCCAGCGCTCTTTCAGCACCGGCATGTCGATCACGCCGAGCACCACGCGCTCGCCCTGCAGTACCCCGATCAGCGTGCCCCAGAGCGGCGAGCCGGTGATGAAGCTGCGGGTGCCGTCGATCGGGTCGAGCACCCAGATGCGCGCCGCGTCGAGCCGCTCGGGGCCGTGCTCCTCGCCATAGATGCCATCCGCCGGCATGCGGGCGCCGAGAATCTCGCGCATTGCCGTCTCGGCCGCGCGGTCGGCCAGCGTGACGGGGCTTTCGTCGGCCTTGGTGATGATGTCGAGCGGCGTACGGAAATAGTGCATCGACTTGGCGGCGGCTGCATCGGCCAGCGCCTCGGCAATCGGCGAAAGATCGGTGATGGGAGAGCTCATGGGAGGGTGAACGCGTGCCAAAACTGCGATTAGACCCGAGCCGGCACCGGTTTGACACGGCAAGGGCTGTCGCCCTAGCATGGCCCGAAAATTGCCAGGGACAGAACCAAATGGCCTCTTTCAAATTCTTGCGCGCAGCGCTGCTCACCCTGTTGCTCGGCGCTTCGGCCCTCCTGGCCCAGGCGACCCCCTCCGCTGTCGAGGAACAGATGATCGACACGCTGATCCAGCGCGTGTCGAAGATGAACGCGATGGTCTTCCTGCGCAACGGCAACGAATACACCGCCGCCGATGCCGCCAAGCACATGCAGGCCAAGTACGACTACTTCAAAAAGGACCTCGTCACGGCCGAGGACTTCATCGACCGCTGCGCCTCGCGCTCCGAGGTGACCGGACAGCCCTACAAGGTGAAGCTCACCGATGGTGCGGTGAGGGATGCGAACGAGTTCCTGAACAGCGAACTGCGCGCACTGCGGCAAAAGGCGAAGAAGGCAAGCGGCTGAGCCGCTGCCGCTTCAGCGCTGCTGGCCCCAGCGCCGCACCGTCAGCCGCTCCAGCGTCTTGAAGCCCAGGCTCTCCACCAGCAGGCCGATCAGCACCACCATCGCGAGGCCGGCGAACACGCGGTCGGTGTAGAGCTCGTTGCGGTTCTGGAAGATGTACCAGCCCAGGCCGCCCTTGCCCGACGAGGCGCCGAACACCAGCTCGGCCGCAATCAGCGTGCGCCAGGCGAAGGCCCAGCCGATCTTGAGCCCCGACAGGATCGACGGCAGCGCGGCCGGCACCAGGATCTGCAGCACGTAGCGCAGGCCCTTGAGCCCGTAGTTGCGCCCCGCCATCCGCAAGGTTTCGGGCACGCCCTGGAAACCCGCATAGGTGTTGAGCGCCAGCGGCCACAGCACCGAATGGATCAGCACGAACACCAGGCTGCCGCGGCCCAGGCCGAACCACAGCAAGGCGAGCGGCAGCAGCGCGATGGCGGGCAGCGGATTGAACATCGAGGTCAGCGTGTCCAGCAGGTCGCGGCCGATCTGCGTGGACACCGCGAGCGTGGTGAGCGCGAAGGCCAGCAGCACGCCGGCCAGGTAGCCCTGCAGCAGCACGGCCAGCGAGATGCGCACCTTCTCGATCAACTCGCCGCTGGCCAGCCCCTCGAACAGGGCGCGGGCCGTGGCGGTGAAGGTGGGCAGCAGCAGGTCGTTGTCCTGCCAGCGGGCGGCGAGCTCCCAGAGCACGGCGATGACGATCAGGATCAGGCCCTTGCGAACGCCGGCCTGCGCCCAGATGCGGGCCGGCAAGGGCAGCGTTCGTTCGAGCGGCACCTCGGTGAAGGGCTCGAGCGTGCGCTCGTATTCGGGGCGGATGGGAGGAACGACGGCGCTCATTGGTGCACCCTTGGCGCTGCGCGCCTTCCCGCCAAGCGGGAGCGAGCTTGCTTGGGGCGGCCCGGCGCGGCGCTCATGCCGCGACCTCTTCCGGTTCTTCTTCGAACAGCATGTCGTGGATGCGTTGCGCAGTGCTCTGGAACTCGGCACCGCCCAGGCTGGCCAGCGAGAAGCCGTGGCTGTTGACCTCGGCGCGCATGCGCCCCGGATGCGGCGACAGCAACGCGACACGGTTGCCCACCACCAGCGCTTCCTCGATGGAGTGCGTGACGAAGAGCAGCGTGAAGCGCACCTCGTCCCACAGCGCGAGCAGTTCCTGCTGCATCTTGCGGCGCGTGAGCGCATCGAGTGCGGCGAAGGGCTCGTCCATCAGCAGCACGCGCGGCTGCATCGCGAGCGCGCGTGCAATGGCCACGCGCTGCTTCATGCCGCCCGAGAGCTGATGCGGGTGCACGTCGGCGAACCTGGCAAGGCCGACCTTGTCAAGGTAGTGCAGCGCGCGCTCGGCCGCTTCCTTCTTGCCGAGCGTGCGCGAAGCGAGCAACGGGAACATGACGTTCTGCTTCACGGTCTTCCAGGGCGGCAGCTGGTCGAACTCCTGGAACACGACGATGCGGTCGGGGCCGGGGTGGGTCACGCGCCGGCCGTCGAGGCGGATCTCGCCTTCGACCGGCGGGATGAAACCGCCCACGGCCTTCAGCAGCGTGGACTTGCCGCAGCCCGAGGGGCCGAGCAGCACGAAGCGGTCGGCGGCGTGGACATCGAAGCTCACGCGGTGGGTGGCACGGACGACGCGCTCGGGGGTGCGGTATTCGAGGCTGACGCTGTCGACCTGCAGCAGCGGCGCGGCCTCCTGCCCCCTCTCCCGCTCGCGGGAGAGGGTCGGGGTGAGGGCTGTTGGCGATGCCAAAGGCTCCCCCCTCACCCCCGCCCTCTCCCGATGGGAGAGGGAGTCAAGCCCGGAAGGCAAGACGGTCGCGGTGTTCACTCAGTTCCCCGAAGCGTTCTGCGCATCGTCGAAGAAATAATCCTTCACCGACGCCGGCTTGTTCCTGATCGCCCCTACACGATGCATGAACTCCGCCAGCCCATAGGTGTTCTGCGGCGTGGTCTTGAACTGCACTTCGGGGTTCTTGATGATCTTCAGCAGCAGCTCGCGGTCGAGCTTCGCGTTGCTCACCTTCAGGTAGATGTCCGCCGCCTTCTCCGGATTGGCCGTGACGAACTTCGCCGCCTCGTCGAGCGCATCGACGAACGCCTTGTAGGTCTTCGGGTTCTCGTTGCGGAATTTCTCGGTGGCATAGAGCACCGTGGCCGAGGCCGGTCCGCCGAGCACCTGGTACGAGTTGAGCACGATGTGCGCATTCGGATTGCCGGCCAGCTCCTGCTCCTGGAACGGCGGGTTGCCGAAGTGGCCCGTGATCTCGGTGCCGCCCTTGATGATGGCCGCGGCCGCATCGGGGTGCGGCACCGCCACGCTGATCTTGTCGAGCCGGTTGAATTCCTTGTCGCCCCAGAGCTTGGCCGAGGCGAACTGCAGCACGCGCGACTGCACCGAAACGCCGACGGCGGGCAGCGCGATGCGGTCCTTGTCGGTGAAGTCGGCAATCGTCTTCACGTTCGGGTTGTTGCTCACCAGGTAGTACGGGAAGTTGCCGAGCGAGGCCACGCCCTTCACGTTCTGCTTGCCCTTGGTGCGGTCCCACAGCGTGAGCAGCGGGCCGACGCCGGCGCCGGCGATCTCGATGTTGCCGGAGAGCAGCGCGTCGTTCACCGCCGAGCCGCCCGAGAGCTTGATCCACTCGACTTTCGCATCGACGCCCGCGGCCTTCGCGTGCTTCTCGATCAGCTTCTGTTCCTGCGCGACGTTGAGCAGCAGGTACACGATGCCGAACTGCTCGGCGATGCGGATCTGGCCTTCGGCGTGCGCAGCAAGGCTGCCGGCGAGAAGGCCGAGGCCGGTGACGAATGCAGCGGCTTTGCGTGTGAAGCGGTTCATGGGAAGCGGTCCGGGAAGAAAAAAATCAGAAAGGCGTGTCGCCAACGATGGTGGTGCGGTTCAAGCGGCGGCGCAGGTGATCGGGCGTGCCGGCTGCCAGGTGCATCAGCGAACGGTTGTCCCAGAACACCAGGTCATGCGGCGCCCACTGGTGGCGGTACACGAACTCGGGCTTCACGCTGTGCGCGAACAGCTCGGCCAGCAGCGCATCGCTTTCTTCCTGCGGCAGGCCGACGATGCGCGTCGTGAAATGCTCGCTGACGAACAGCGCCTTGCGGCCCGTCTCGGGGTGCGTGCGCACCACGGGTTGCACGGCGGGCGCGACCTGGTCGATCTGCGCTTGCGAGAGCTTGGGCCGCCACGGATTCTTGGCGCGCAGCTCTTCGTACTTGGCGAGGTAGCTGTGCTCGGCCTTGAGCGGCAGGATGCGCTGCTGCAGCTCGGGGCCCAGCGACTCCCAGGCGAGGTGCTGGTCGGCGAACAGGGTATCGCCGCCTTCGCTCGGCAGCTCCTGCGCATGCAGCAAGGAGCCAAGACTGGGCTTGGGCTTGTAAGAGATGTCCGAATGCCAGTAGACACCCGCATCGCCGAGGCCGATGGGTTCGCCGTTCTCCTTGATGTTGGAGACGATCAGGATTTCCGGGTGGTTCTTGAGCTGGAACTGGTGCAGCACATGGATTTCGAGCGGGCCGAAACGGCGGCTGAATTCGATGTGCTCGGCGGGGGTGATCTGCTGGTCGCGGAACACCAGCACGTGGTGGTCGAGGTGCGCGCGGTGGATGCGGGCGAGGTCGGCGCCGTTGATCGGCTTCGAGATATCGAGACCGACGATTTCGGCGCCGACCGGGGCGTCGAAGGGGCGCACGTCGAAGTCCTGTGCGGGGGCCTCGGGGGAGAGAACGGCAGTCATGCCGCGAATGTAGGGGCCGGTGCGCCGTTCTCCAACGAACTCTTCGTTGCTAGCTTATGACCCTGCCGAGGCCGGCATCACARCGTGTGGCTGCGGTCGCCCTCGGCAAAGCCCATCGCATTCCACGGCTCGCCGACCGCGAAGCCGACCACCTTGAACAGCTCGCCCATCTCATGCTCGTGGATCAGGCGCGCCGCCATCGCCCGCTCTGCGGTCGTGCCTTGCTCCATCCTCGACAGCAACCCGCAGTTCAGCAGAAAGCGCGCCTGGCTGGTGTAGCCCAGCACCTCGAACCCCGCGTTCTGGCCCGCGAGCGCGATGCCGGTGAAATCGACGTGGGCGGTGATGTCCTTGTAGCCCACGTCGGCCAGCGGATCGCCATCGGCCTGGTGCGCGCGGTGGCACATCACCGTGCCCATGTGGCGTTGCGGATGGTAGTACTCGGCTTCGGGAAAACCGTAGTCGATGAGGAAGGCGGCGCCCTGTTTCAGGCGGTCCGCCAGGGTCGCGATGAAGGCCTGGGCCTGCGGATGGATTTCGGTGAGGTAGTCGTGCGCGCCCGGCACGTCGACGGGCGGGCGCAGTTCGGTGGCGCGGTCGGCCCAGGTCCAGCCGTCGTTCTTCGCGTTGCGCACCACGCCGCGCTCGAACCACTGCCCACCCACGCGCGCCAGCAGTTGCACGGGCATCGCATCGAGCACCTCGTTGCCGACCACCACGCCCTGCATCGACTCGGGCAGTTCGCCAAGCCATTCGACACGGTCCGCATAGCGCACCAGCGCCTGCTGCTGCCGCTCGCGCAGGGTGCCCGAGAGATCGACGATGCGGTAGCGCACATCGCCTCGGCCCATCTCGTCGAGCGCGTGCAGCAGTTGCACCGCGAGCGCACCGGAGCCGGCACCGAATTCCCAGACGGTGTCGGTGCCGGTCTTCTCCAGCGCCTCGGCCACCTGTGCCGCGAGCGTCCGGCCGAACATCGGCGTGAGTTCGGGCGCGGTCACGAAGTCGCTGCCCGAAGAAGGCATGTGGCCGAACTTGGCCGAGGTGTTGGCGTAGTAACCGAGGCCCGGCGCATACAGGGCGAGCGCCATGAAGCGGTCGAAGCCGATCCACCCGCCGGCGCGCTCGACGGCGCGGGCAATCAGGTGGTCGAGGGCGGTGGGTAAACTGTTCGGGGTCTTTGTCGTCACCCCCCCATTCTCCCTCCGTCCCTCCCCTCTCTCCTCCCGCATGAGCACCGCGCCCTCCACCCCTCCCCGCCGCACCGTCCTCGTCACGGGTGCCGGCCGCCGGCTGGGCCGCGAGATCGCGCTGGCGCTTGCCGCGGGCGGCTGGCAGGTGGCTGTGCACTACCGCAACTCGCGGGCAGACGCCGAGAAAACGGTCGCCGACTGCGCCGCCCTGTCGGGCGATTCGGCGCTCTTCGAGGCCGACCTCGAGGATGAACACGCCACGCGCGCCCTGCTGCCCCGCGTCGCAGCCCGCTTTCGCACCGTCGACGCCGTGGTCCACAGCGCCGCCCTCTTCGAGCACGACGACGCCGCGAGCTTCGGCTACGCGCTCATGGAGCGCCATGCGCGCAGCAACACGGGCGCAGCCATCCTGCTGGCGCAGGCGCTGCACGACCACCTCGCAAGGCGCGACGCGCAGGGCGCAGTCGTCCACCTGCTCGACCAGAAGCTCTGGAACCCGAATCCCGATTTCCTGAGCTACACGCTTTCCAAGGCCGCGCTCGAAGCCGCCACGCCGATGCTCGCGCTGGCCCTCGCACCGCGCGTGCGGGTGGTGGGCGTGGCGCCCGGCCTCACGCTGGCGAGCCACATGCTGGACGATGACAAGTTCAAGCAGCTGCACAAGCTGTCGCCGCTGGGCCGCTCCTCCACGCCGGCCGACGTGGTCGCCACGGTGAAGTTCGCGCTGGAAAACGGCTCGATCACCGGCACCACGCTGCTGGTGGACGGCGGCCAGCACCTGATGAAATTCGAGCGCGATTTCTCGCTCATGTGAGCACCACCACCATGTCTTCCACACCGCACGGCCGCCAGACACTCACCCTCCAGGGCCTGCGCTTCGACGCCAACCTGGGCATCCTCGAACAGGAAAAGACCGCGCCGCAGCCGATCCTGGTCGATGCCGAGCTCAACCTCGGCCCGCAGCCGCTCCTGCCGCAGGACGACGACATCTTCCACGTGCTCGACTACCGCAAGGTGCGCCGCATCATCATCGACGAGTGCACCGCCGAGCATGTGAACCTGCTCGAAAGCCTGATCGGCAAGCTCGCGCAGCGCCTGCTGCAACTGCCCGGCGTGCTGGGCGTGCGGGTGAAGATCGCCAAGCTCGAGATCTTCGACGACTGCGAAGTGGCAATCCGCATCGAAGCCGGGGAATGGTGAGCCGCCGCGGCGAACGACGCTGACTGCAAGAGGGGACAGAAAGTGCTCAAGCTGATCTTTCTCGGCGCTGCGGCTTGCTGTGTTCTTGCCGGGTGCCAGGGCATCCCGGCCTCCCATGGCGTTCGAGGTCCTCAAGTCAATCTGAGCTTCTCCTGCGCCACCTCGTCGGCTGTGCCCAACGCGTCATACATCGGCCCCTATGCCGGGATCGAGAACGCCATCCCGGCCGCAGATGCCGCGCGCGACGGCTACTGTGCCGACGCGTTCAAGGCGGGCAAGTATCCGCGCGGATTCGTCACGATTTTCGGAAGCTCTCGCATCGCGAAGGACAACCGCGCGTGCGATGCGACCGGAAAATGCGACGAGACGCTGCGAGAGAACGACCAGATCTACCTCGCCGTCAGGGATTTTTCCGCGGCCTGGACCGCGAAGTACGGTCGCAGCCTTCCGATCCTTACCGGTGCCGGACCGGGCCTGATGGAAGCGGGCAACGAGGGAGCGAAAGCGGCCGGTGGGCCCAGCATCGGATACACGACCTACTACGACCGGCCGGGCAACCCCGCGCAGGGCACCGTCGAGAAGCCGTATGGCGGCGATGCAACCAAGGCATTCAACGGATACATCACGGATGGCCTGATCTTCACCAGCGTGGTGCAGCGCGAAGCCGCGATGATGCGCCACTCGGCCGCCATCGTGATCGCGCCTGGCGGAACGGGAACCGAGTGGGAAATCTACCAAGTCATCGAAACGATCAAGAGCAAGCAGCTGTCGGCGGTTCCGGTCTACTTTCTGGGCGACCGCACGAAGTACTGGCGGTCCTTGGACGAGCGGCTCCAGGATCTTGTCGCCCGCCGCGTCGTCCGTTCGGACGAATTTGCCTTCATACGCTTCGCAGCGACACCCGCTGAGTTGCTGGATCGGCTCGGCAAGGACCTGGCCGCACCCTGACGAGCGATCTGACGATCGAACCTGAAGGAGCTTCAGGCACGCACTTGTTTCCTGCTGCCCGGCAGGTGAAATGGCGACCGGGGCACAATTGAGCCCCTTCCCCGACTCCCCGAAGCAGCTCCCATGAACGCCGTCTGGATCGACGAGGTGCCTGCCGCCACCGGCGCCGCCACCAATTCCCTGAAGATCGAACGCGAGACGCACAAGCTCGAGAAGCGCCTGTGCCGCGAGGTCGGCCGCGCCATCGTCGACTACAACATGATCGAAGAGGGCGACAAGGTCATGGTCTGCGTCTCGGGCGGGAAGGACAGCTACGCCATGCTGGACATCCTGCTCAAGCTCAAGGCCCGCGCACCGATCCATTTCGACATCGTCGCGGTCAACCTCGACCAGAAGCAGCCCGGCTTCCCCGAAGAGGTGCTGCCCAAGTACTTGAGCGAGCTCGGCGTGGCCTTCCACATCGAGAACCAGGACACCTACAGCATCGTCAAGCGCGTGATCCCCGAGGGCAAGACGACCTGTGGCCTGTGCAGCCGGCTGCGCCGCGGCATCCTGTACCGCGTGGCGGACGAGCTGGGCGCCACCAAGGTCGCGCTGGGCCACCACCGCGACGACATGCTGCAGACCTTCTTCCTCAACATGTTCTTCGCCGGCAAGTTGAAGAGCATGCCGCCCAAGCTGGTGAGCGACGATGGCAAGCACATCGTGATCCGCCCGCTCGCCTACGTGGCCGAGAAAGACCTGGTGCGCTGGGCGCAGCACCGCGAGTTCCCGATCATTCCGTGCACGCTCTGCGGCAGCCAGGAGAACCTCCAGCGCAAGCAGGTCGGAGAGATGCTGCGCGAGTGGGACAGGAAGCACCCGGGCCGCGTGGAGAACATGTTCACCGCGCTGCAGAACGTGGTGCCTTCGCACCTGCTCGACGGAACGCGGCACGACTTCAAGGGTCTCAAGGCGACCGGCGTGGCCGACGACGAGGGCGACAAGGCCTTCGACACGCCCTCCTACGACTTGCTCTCCCAGGCACCTGCAGCCCTGCGCATCGTCCAGGGCTGACCCGGCTACCCAGGGGAATTTTGGGCATTCTGGCCCGGAGACCCTCATGAAACGTACGTTTTCAGCTCTTCTTTTGGTAGCAGCCCTGAGCGGCTGCGCCACCTCCTGGGTGGTCGACAGCGATGTGAAGAGCTTCTCGTCGCTCGGCACCGTGCCGCCCGGCGCCACCTACCGCTTCGAGCGCCTGCCTTCGCAGCAGGCCGACATCGCCCGGCAGGAATCGCTCGAAGCCATGGCGGCCACCGCACTCGAAAAAGTCGGCCTGCGCCGCGACGATACGAAGCCGCAATACAGCGCGCAGATCGGCGCACGCGTGACGGCCGGCCTCTCGCCCTGGGCGGACCCGTGGCTCTTCGACGGCCCCTGGGGCTATGGCTATGGCGGCGGATACGGCTACGGGCGCCGCTGGCATGGCGGCGGCTGGTACGGCGGCCCGGCGTTCATGCCGCCGGCGGCCACCCCCTGGTACGAACGCGAAGTGAGCATCGTGCTGCGCGAAACGGGTTCGAACCGCGTCGTCTACGAAACCCGCGCCCGCAACGACGGCCCGTACAACGCGAGCGCGGCGATCCTGCCGGTGATGTTCCAGGCTGCGCTGCAGGGTTTTCCGAACCCGCCGCAAGGCGAGCGCCGGGTGAACATCGACCTGGCTGCGGCCAGGAAATAGCGCGCTTTTAAAATCACGCCGATGGAAGAAGCCACCCGATTGATCGCCGTTCGCCACGGCGAAACCGCCTGGAACGTCGACACCCGCATCCAGGGCCAACTCGACATCGGGCTCAACGCCACGGGCCTCTGGCAGGCGCAGCGCGCGGGCCAGGCGCTGGCCGAAGAGCGCATCGGCGCCATCTACGCCAGCGACCTCTCGCGCGCCTGGCAGACCGCGGAGGAGATCGCAAAGCCCCACGGCCTGACGGTGCAGGCCGAGCCCGGCCTGCGCGAGCGCGCCTTCGGGCGCTTCGAGGGCATGAGCTTTGCGGAGATCGAAGCCACGCTGCCGGAAGACGCGCGGCGCTGGCGCGAACGCGATCCCGAGTTCGAGCCCGAAGGCGGCGAAAGCCTGCTGGTGTTCCGCGACCGCGTCACACGCGTGGCCGCCGAACTGGCGGCGCGCCATCCGGGCGAGCTGGTCACCCTGGTCGCGCACGGTGGCGTGATGGACGTGCTCTACCGCGCCGCCACCCGCCAGGAGCTGCAGGCGCCGCGCACCTGGCAGCTCGGCAATGCGGCGATCAACCGCATGCTGTGGACGCCGGAAGGCTTCAGCCTCGTGGGCTGGAGCGACACCGCCCACCTGGCGGCGGGCGACGCGCTCGACGAGATCGCGAGCTAGAAGGAGCCCTCGCTTTTCGCGACGGGTTTGTGCGTGGAGTGCTTTGTTCGGGACGCGACACGGCCCGCGCCCCCGCACGCGTCAAGCGTGCGAGCCGGCCGTACGGTCCACCTCGGCCTTCGTCTCGCCCGGCAACTCGACCATCGGCCCCGTGCCGCTGTAGCGGTCGAGCGCGAGGTAGATCGCGGGCGTGATGTACAGCGTGATCACCTGCGAGAAGATCAGCCCGCCCACCACCGCCACGCCCAGCGGCTGGCGCAATTCGGCGCCGGCGCCCAGGCCCAGGGCCAGCGGCAGCGCCCCCATCAACGCGGCCAGCGTGGTCATCATGATCGGGCGGAAGCGCAGCCGGCAGGCTTCACGAATGGCATCGACCGGCTTCATCCCCTGGGTGCGCTGCGCATCGAGGGCGAAGTCGATCATCATGATCGCGTTCTTCTTCACGATGCCGATCAGGAGCAGGATGCCGATGGTCGCGATCAGCGTCAGGTCGAAACCGAAGATCTTCAGCGAGATCAACGCCCCCACCGCCGCCGAGGGCAGGCCCGCCAGGATCGTCAGCGGATGGATGTAGCTCTCGTAGAGCACGCCCAGCAGCACATAGATGACCAGCACCGCGAGCACCAGCAGCACCGCCTGGCTCGACTGCGAGCTCTGGAACACCGCCGCATCGCCGCCGTAGGTGGTGATGATCGACGACGGCATCTTGAGTTCGTCCTTGAACTGGTCGATCTTCGCGGTCGCGTTGCCCAGCGGCACGTCGGGCGCGAGGTTGAACGACACCGTCACCGCCTGCAGCTGCCCCTGGTGGTTGACCGAGGTCGGCCCCACGGTGCGCTTGACGGTCGAGAAGGCCGAGAGCGGCACCAGCCGGCCCGTGGTGCTGCGCACCGACAGGCGCGATACGTCCTCCTCGAACTGGCGGTCGCTGTCGGCGGCCGAGAGGATCACCTGGTAGGTGTTGCTCGTGCCGTAGATGCTGCCGATCTGCCGGTCGCCGTAGGCGTTGTAGAGGGCGGTGCGCAGGTCGCCCACCGCCACGCCGAGCACGCCGGCCTTGTCGCGGTCGATGTCGAGCGTGGCTTGCAGGCCGCGGTTCTGCGAGTCGCTGGTCACGTCGCGGAAGGCCGGGTCGGCGCGCATGCTCTCCATGAGCCGCGTGGCCCACGGCACCATCTCGCCGGCGTTGACGCTCTGCAGCGTGTACTGGAAACGCGCCTTGCTCTGGCGACCGCCCAGGCGCAGGTTCTGCACCGGCTGCATGTAGACGGCAACGCCCGGAATCTCGCGGAAACGCTGGCGCAACGACTCGAGCACCTTCGGCATCGCCAGGCGCTCGCTGCGCGGCTTGAGCACCGCGAACAGGCGGCCTGAGTTCTGCGTGGCGGTGGGGCCGCCCACGCCGACGAAGGAACTCACGTAGTTCACGCTCGGATCGGCCTTGAGCGTCTCGGCCACGCGGTCCTGCAGCGCCTTCATGGCGGTGAACGAAATGTCTTCGGCCGCTTCGGTCGTGATCTGGATCTGGCCGATGTCTTCCTCGGGGAAGAAACCCTTGGGAATGGTGATGAAGAGCCAGGCCGTGACAATGAAGGTGAGGCCCGCCATCAGCAGCATCACTTTGCGGTGCATCAACGTCCAGTCGAGCGTGCGCATGTAGCTGCCGTGCACCCAGCGGTAGCCGCGCTCGAAGGCACGGCCGATGGCCGTGCCCGGCTCGGGGTGCTCTTCTTCGTGGTCGAGCGCGCCCTCTTTCCTTGGCACATGCTTGAGCAGCCGGCTCGCGAGCATCGGCACCAGCGTGAGCGACACGATGGCCGACACCAGCACGGCGAGCGCCACCACCACCGCGAACTCGTGGAACAGCAGGCCGATCACGCCCGGCATGAAGAAGATCGGGATGAACACCGCCACCAGCGAGATCGAGATCGACACGATGGTGAAGCCCACCTCGCGCGCCCCGCGCAGCGCCGCCGCGAAGGGCTCCATGCCCTTCTCGACGTAGCGCATGATGTTTTCGAGCACCACGATGGCGTCGTCCACCACCAGGCCCACGGCCAGCGTGATGCCGAGCAGCGAGACGTTGTCCAGGCTGTAGCCGAAGGCGTAGAGCAGCGCCACCGCGCCGATCAGCGAAATCGGGATGGTCGCAGCCGGAATCAGCGTGGCCACCAGCCGGTGCAGGAACAGGAAGATCACCAGCACCACCAGCGCGATGGTGCCCAGCAGCGTCAGCTGCACGTCGTGCACCGCCTCGCGGATCGACAGCGAGCGGTCGTTCACCATGTGGATCTCGACCGACTGCGGCAGCTCGGCCTTGAAACGCGGAATGAGCGCGCGCACCGCATCCACCACCTGCACGGTGTTGGCATTGGGCTGGCGCTGCACGGCGAGCGAGATCGAGTCCTGGCCATTGAAGCTGCTGGCCGTCTTCACCGACTCGAAGCTGTCCTCGATGGTGGCCACCTCGTCGAGCCGCACCGGCGCGCCGTTGCGCTGGCCGACGATCAGCTTGGCGAAGTCTTCCGCCTTCATGAGCTGGCGGTTGGCCTGGATAGTGAGCGTCTGGCGCGGGCCGTCGAGCGTGCCCACTGGCGTGTTGGCGTTGGCCGAGTTCACCGCCTTGGCGAGTTCGTCGAGCGTGATGTTGCGCGCATTGAGCAGGTCGGCGTTGGCCTTGACGCGCACCGCGAAGGCCTTGCGGCCGTACACGCCCACCTGCGCCACGCCATCGATGGTCGAGAGCGTGGGCGAGATCAGGTTCTCGGCGTAGTCGTTGAGTTCGGCCGGGTTCATCGACGGCGAGATCAGCGCGATGAACAGCACCGGCGCATCGGCCGGGTTCACCTTGCGGTACGAGGGCAGCTGCGTCAGCTCCTGCGGCAGCTGGCGCTGGGCGCGCAGCAGCGCGGCCTGCACGTCGACCGCCGCGGCGTCGATGTCGCGGCTGCTCACGAACTCGAGCGTGAGCGAGCTCACGCCCTGGGTGTTGACCGAACTGATGGTCTGCAGGCCGGGGATGGTCGAGAACTGCTTTTCGAGCGGCAGCGCGACCGAGGACGCCATGGTCTCCGGACTGGCGCCCGGCAATTGCGCGTTGACGTTGATGACCGGCGTGTTGTAGCTGGGCAGCGCGGCGACCGGGATGCTGAAATACGCAAAGATGCCGATGACCACCACTGCGGCAGACAACAGCACCGTCATCGCAGGACGACGGATGCAGAGCTCCGAGATGTTCATGCGCGTTCCTGCTGCGGCGGCTTGATGTCGGTGCCTTCCGACGAGGCCGCGCTACCCGGCGTCACGCCCGTGGTGCCGTTGGGGGCGCTGCCCGGCCCCCCGCCCTTCGCATCGACGCGGACCTTGCCGCCCGGGCGCACGTTCTGGCTGCCCTCGATCACCACCTGCTCGCCCGGCTCGACGCCGCTCACCGCCACCTTCGTGCCGAAGGTGTAGAGCGTCTTCACCTTGCGGCGGGTGGCGGTCCTGGCCTGGTCGACCACGTAGAGCGAGGCGCCTTCGGACAGCATCATCAGCGCCGCGGCGGGCACCACGGTGGCGCCGTTCAGCATGCGCACCGTGATGCGCGTGGCGACGAACTGGCCCGGCCAGAGGCCCTGGTCGGCGTTGGCGAACACGGCCTTGGCGCGCACGGTGCCGATCTGCGGATCGACCGTGTTGTCGACGAAATTGAGCGAACCGACCAGCGGCTCCTTGCGCCCGGTGACGAGGGCCTCGACCTTGGCCTGGCTGCGCGCGGCCTCCAGCAGGTCCTGCAGGTTGCCCTCGGGCACCGGGAAGCTCACCGCGATCGGGTCGAGCTGCGTGACCGTGACCAGCGACAGGGTCGGCTGTACCAGCGTGCCCGGATAGATGTTGACGGCGCCGATGCGCCCCGCAATCGGCGCGCGCAGCGTGGCATAGCCCAATGCCACCTGCGCCGACTGCACGGCGGCGCGGTCGGCCGCCACGGCGGCGCGCTGCGCCTCCAGCTGCGAGAGCGTGGCGTCGGCAGCGCTCTTGGCGATGAAGTTCTGCGCCACCAGGTCCTGGCTGCGCTTGTACTGGCGCTGGAGGTCGGCCAGCGTGGCCTCGTCCTTCTGCTGCTGGGCGCGGGCACGGGCCAGGTTGGCCTGGTCGTTGCGGTCGTCCAGCGAGAACAGCAGTTGGCCCGCCTTGACGAACTGGCCCTCCTTCACGTGCACCGCGCTCACCGTGTTCGTGACCTGCGGGCGCAGGTCGACGCTGTTGAGGGACACCACGCTGCCGTTGACCTGCACCGTCACCGGCACGTCCTGCTTCTCGGCGGTTGCGAGCGTCACCAGCGCGGGTGCAGCGCCACCGGCCGGGGCTGCGTTTCCGGCGGCCGCGGGGGCCTTGGCATTCTTTCCGGCCAGCTTGTCGCCGGACATGCTCCACCACCCGCCTGCGACGGCTACGATCAACACACCCGCAAGGGCGATGGCGGCATTTTTCTTCATGGGTTCTTGTGCACTTTGGGCTGACAACCACTATTGGAGCAGTGGCCGACTCACAGTGTTCATGGGCACCGTAAAGAAATGTAAAGCAGGTCAACCGAAAAAGCCCGCGCTCAACCCGCTGTGGCCGGCCCGAAGGGGCAATGCCCCCTCGTTAAAATCGCCGCTCCACAGCCTCTGGATATACCCCATGAACCGCTGCAAGAAACCCATGAATGCTCTCACTTACATCGCGCTTTGCACAGCAGTCGCTGGCGCCGCCGGTCTTTTCTCCCTCCAGGCCAGCGCACAGGACGAGGTGCCCCGTCCGCAGACCCAGAACGAATCGCTGAACGGCGGGCGCAACTTCCCCATCGGCACGCTGCGCGGCAAGTTCATGGTGACCAGCGCGCCCGACGTCGAACTCGACGGCAGGGCCGACCGGCTGGGCGCCGGCGCACGCATCCGCAGCCCGCAGAACATGCTGGTCGTGCCCGGCGCGATCATCGGGCAGAAGTACCTCGTGAACTACACGCGCGACGCCGCCGGCCTGCTGCGCGAGGTCTGGATCCTCACGCCCGACGAAGCCATGGCCAGCCGCGAGTCGCTGAACAAGCCGTTCCTGAACATCTGGCCGTTCACCTCGAACGACACCCTCAATACGCAATAGAGGCGGCACGGGCCCCTGCGCCCGCCGCGCCCTCCACCTCCGGAGGGCATCGAGAGAGCACCCCATGAAAAAAGTATTCATCAAGACCTTCGGCTGCCAGATGAACGAGTACGACTCGGACAAGATGGCCGATGTGCTGAACGCCGCGCAGGGCTACGAGCCGACGCAGAACGTGGACGAGGCCGACCTCATCCTGTTCAACACCTGCTCGGTCCGCGAGAAGGCGCAGGAGAAGGTGTTCTCCGACCTCGGCCGCGTGAAGCACCTGAAGGCCAAGGGCGTGAAGATCGGCGTGGGCGGCTGCGTGGCAAGCCAGGAGGGCGCGGCCATCATCGCGCGCGCGCCCTACGTCGACATCGTGTTCGGCCCGCAGACGCTGCACCGCCTGCCCGAGATGCTCAACGACCGCGAGCGCCTGAACCGCCCGCAGGTCGACATCAGCTTTCCCGAGATCGAGAAGTTCGACCACCTGCCGCCCGCGCGCGTCGAGGGCGCGACCGCCTTCGTGTCGATCATGGAAGGCTGCTCCAAGTACTGCAGCTACTGCGTGGTGCCCTATACCCGCGGCGAGGAAGTGAACCGCCCGCTCGACGACGTGCTGGTCGAGATCGCCGGCCTGGCCGACCAGGGCGTGCGCGAGATCACGCTGCTGGGCCAGAACGTGAATGCCTACCGCGGCAAGATGGGCCACGGCGTAGCTGGCGAAGGACTGGCCGAGATCGCCGACTTCGCGCTGCTGATCGAATACGTTGCCGAGATCCCCGGCATCGAGCGCATCCGCTACACCACCAGCCATCCGAACGAGTTCACGCCGCGGCTCATCGAGGCCTATGCCAAGGTGCCGCAGCTCGTGAGCCACCTGCACCTGCCGGTGCAGCATGGCAGCGACCGCATCCTGATGGCGATGAAGCGCGGCTATACCGCCATGGAATACAAGAGCACGGTGCGCAAGCTGCGCGCCATCCGCCCTGAACTCGCCCTGAGCAGCGACTTCATCGTCGGCTTCCCCGGCGAGACCGACGAAGACTTCGCGAAGATGATGAAGCTGATCGACGACTGCCAGTTCGACAACAGCTTCAGCTTCATCTTCAGCCCGCGCCCCGGCACGCCGGCCGCGGCACTGCACGACGACACGCCGCACGAAGTGAAGCTCGCGCGCCTGCAGACGCTTCAGCGCGTGATCGACGGCAATGTGCGGCGCTTCGGCGACGCGCTGGTCGGCACCACGCAGCGCGTGCTGGTCGAGGGCGCCTCGCGCAAGGACGCGAACGAGCTGATGGGCCGCACCGCCTGCAACCGCGTCGTCAACTTCGAGGGCGACGCACGCCTCGTCGGCCAGATGACCGACCTGCACATCACACGCTCGCTGGCCTACACGCTGCGCGGCGAGGTCTTGACGCGCGAATCGTCGGCCGTGCTGCAGCCCGCCGCCGTGCTCGCCCACTGATGGCGACGCGGCCTTCGACCCGGGGCTCGTTCCAGCAGCTCCTGCTGTTTGCCTTTCTGCTGATCACCGCGCTGCTGGTGGGCGTGGCGCTGCGCTCGGTGTTCCAGTACGACGCGCTCATGACCCAGAGCCGCGATGCGGCAGCGCGCGCGCTGCGGCTGTCGGGCGCGGCCCAGTCGCTGGCCGAACGCAGCGCGGCCATGGAGCGTGCCGGCCGCCAGTCGCTGGTGCTCAACGACGCGGTGCTGCGGCGCCGCTTCGACGAGGCCGCGCGCGAGTCGCACCAGGTGCTCGAACGTCTCGAGAAGAACGGCCTGCTGCCTGCAAGCATCGAGCCGTGGCGCGCGCAGCTGGGCGTGATCGAGGGCCTGATGAGCGGCAGCGCCGACAGTGCCCTCACGCGCGAAAGCACGATGGCCATGCAGTTCCGGGAGCTCGACACCCTCAACACCAACCTCGCGCAGCAGGCCCAGTTCCTGATCGAGATGCAGAACGACGCGCTCGCCAAGCGCATCGAGAATGCGCGCCGCCGGCTGATGCGCGAAGTGGTGGCCGCCAGCGTGCTGGCGGTGGTGCTGGCGCTGGCCTTCGGCATCTGGCTCGCGCGACCGTTCAAGCGGATGGAGCACGCCATCGTCGGCCTGGGCCAGAACCGGCTCGACGAACCCATCGACATCCGCGGCCCGGCCGACGTGCGGCGCGTGTCGCAGCAGCTCGAATGGCTGCGGCTGCGCCTCACCGAGCTGGACGCCGACAAGGCGCGCTTCCTGCGCCACGTGTCGCACGAACTCAAGACCCCGCTGGCTGCGCTGCGCGAAGGCGTCTCGCTGCTCGAGGACGGCGTGACGGGTCCGCTGAACCCGGCCCAGCTCGAGGTGACACAGATCCTGAACCAGAACACCGTGTCGCTGCAGGGCCAGATCGAGGCGCTGCTGCGTTTCAATGCCGCGGCCTTCGAGGCGCGCGAACTGCGCCGCGAGCGCACCGAGCTGCTGCCGCTGATCGAGGAGCAGATCGAGGCCCAGCGCCTGCAATGGCAGTCGCACGGCCTGCGCGTGCGGGCCGAGGGCGAGCCGATCACGCTCACGGTCGACCGCACCAAGCTCGGCACGGCGATTGCCAACCTGCTGTCCAACGCCATCCGCTTTTCGGTAACAGGTGGTGTCATCACGCTCGCCGTGTCCGGCACGCCGGAAGCCGTCTGCATCGACGTCAACGACGCCGGGCCGGGCATCGCCGAGGGCGACCGGGACCGGATCTTCGAGCCTTTCTTCCGCGGCGAACGCCAGCCCGAGCACACGGTGAAAGGCACCGGCATCGGACTTTCCATCGTGCAGGAGTACATTGCAGCCCACGGGGGCCGCATCACCCTGCAGCACGGCGGGCCCGGTGCACGTTTTCGCATCGAGTTGCCGCGCACGGCCTGACCCCTCCCGGCACGCCCATCTGAATCACCGCTTCGCGCCCCTTCTTCGACCCATGTCTTTTTCGTTCGTCCGCAGTTCAACCTTCGCCGGGGCCATGGCCGTGCCTTTCGCCCTGTTGCTGGCCGCCTGCACCACGCAGCCCAAGCCGCCCGCCGAGGCCGATGCACTGCCCCCGCCCGCCGCCGTGCCGCGCGTCATGCCGGTCGAGGCCGAGCCCAGGGCGCCCGCCACGCAGCCGGCGTCGCTCTTCACGCTGATGACCCAGGGGCCGCAGGCGGCCATGCTGTCGTATGCCGACAAGATGCGCCCGCTCGGCGGCACCGAGCTGAACGCCGAGATCGCGCGCATCGGCGACCCTGGCGATTCGCCCACCACGCAGATGCAGCTGGCGCTGCTGCTGTCGCAGACCCGCGTGCCGGCCGACCTGGCGCGCGCGCTGGGCCTGTTGCAGCGCGTGATCGCCAACCCCTCGCCCGAAGCACAGCCGCTGCAACCCCTCGCGCGCGCACTGGCTGCCCGCTATGTGGAGCAGCGCCGCGTGGAAGACGACCGCGACAAGCAGGTGCAACAGCTGCGCGACAGCCAGCGCCGCATCGACCAGCTCAACGACCGCATCGAAGCACTGCGCGCGATCGAACGCAGTTTCGCGCGGCCCGCCAACACGCCGGTCCCTGCACCCGCACCGGCGACCAACGGAAACAAACCCAGTCCATGAGCACCGCCCGGCCGCCCGAAGGCACTCGCACCGCCGTGCGCAGCATGGAGGTTTTTGAATGAGCACCTCCGGCGCCCGCCTCCTCGTGGTCGACGACGACCCGGACATGCTGCGGCTGCTCTCGATGCGGCTGGTGTCGGCGGGCTACCAGGTCACGGCCGTGACCTCGGCCGAGACCGCGCTGACCCAGCTCGAGATCGAGCATCCCCAACTGGTGCTGAGCGACGTGCGCCTGCCGGGACGCGACGGCCTCGCGCTGTTCGACGAGATCCGCAAGCGCCACCCTTCGCTGCCCGTGATCCTGCTCACCGCCCACGGCACCATTCCCGACGCGGTCGAGGCCACGGCGCGCGGCGTGTTCACCTACCTCACCAAGCCCTACGACGCCCGCGAGCTGCTCGACAAGATCGCGCAGGCGCTGGCGCTCGGCGCCCCTGCCAGCACGCCGGCCAAGAGCGGCGACGAAAGCTGGCGCTCCGAAATCGTGAGCCGCAGCAACCGCATGGCCGAGCTGCTGGCCGAGGCGCGCATGGTCGCCAAGTCGGACGCCTCGGTGCTGCTGCGCGGCGACTCGGGCGCCGGCAAGGAACTGCTCGCGCGCGCCATCCACAAGGCCAGCGCGCGCGCCGACAAGCCCTTCGTGGCGGTCAATTGCGGCGCCATTCCCGAAGCGCTGCTCGAGTCGGAACTGTTCGGCCACATGAAGGGCGCCTTCACCGACGCCCACGCTAACCACAAGGGCCTGTTCCAGCAGGCCGACGGCGGCACGCTGCTGCTTGACGAAATCGGGGACATGCCGCCCGCGCTGCAGGTCAAGCTGCTGCGCGTGCTGCAGGAGCGCGCGGTGCGCCCGCTGGGCGCCAGCCAGTCGATCGAGGTCGATGTGCGCATCGTCTCGGCCACCCACCGCGACCTCGACGCCGCGATGGAAGCAGGCCAGTTCCGCGAAGACCTCTATTACCGCCTCAATGTGGTGACGCTCACGCTGCCGCCGCTGTCCGCGCGGCGCGAAGACATTCCGCTTCTGTCCAACCATTTCCTGCAGCGCCTGTCGACCAAGTACGGCAAGCGGCTCTCGGGCTTCGCGCCCGAGGCGCTGAAGGCACTGACCACCGCCGCCTGGCCCGGCAACGTGCGCCAGCTGTTCAACGTGGTCGAGCAGGTCTGCGCGCTGTCGAGCTCGCCGCTGATCCCGCTGGCGCTGGTGCAGCGCGCGCTGCGGGTGCCCAGCGTCGAGGTCCAGACCTATGCCGAGGCCAAACAGCGTTTCGAGCGCGACTACCTCGTCGGCCTGCTCAAGCTGACCGACGGCAACGTGGCCGATGCGGCCCGCCTGGCCGACCGCAACCGGACCGAGTTCTACCGCCTGCTGCAGAAGCACGAGCTCACGCCGGGGCACTTCAAGGCCGACGCTGTCGCTCCGGGCAGCGACCCTGTCGCCGAGTAGCGACGACCCTAAGTCGTTGATTTCAAAGGCCATTCTCCACCAGCCTCCAAGGCTTGTCGGGATTCGGCGACAAAATCGGGGGTTTTGAGGCCCTCTCACCGGCCTCTCCCTCGAAAACGGCATTCAGATCGCTCCAAGTCGTTGATCTGAAAGCGTTTTTCCATGCTGGCACAGGGTTTGCCCCTGTACAGGCATGACAGCACTTACCAGCCCATCTTTCGCACTGCGCCAGCAGCGCGACGGCCTGCGTCAAAAGCAGTTTTCCCCCTCGCGGCCCCGTGCCGCGGGTCATTCGCTGGCCGCGCTCGCCAGCGCAGGCGGCGCCGAGCCGGATTGCGTGATCAAACGCTTTCCTGCCATTGGCGACACCCCTTCCCTCGACAAGCAACGTTGGTAAATCACATGAAGCCCACTGACTTCTCCCAACTGAACGTGCTGACCGAAGCCGATTTCTCGCACCGCAGCCCGGTCCGCGAAGAACGCCACCCCAACGCGGTCACCGCCCCCCCGGTCAATCGCGGCTCGATGACGCCCCGCCCCTGGCGCGGTTTCTGGAACAGCATCGGCACGGCCCTCCTGGTCAAGCTCGGCGCCGGCCGTGGCGCCGAAGGCGCGAGCGCCGAGGCCGCCGGCCAGGTCAAGCAGCCGTGGCAGCGTGCCGCGGCCCAGCGCCGCCTGGCCTTCATGCTGCTCACCGTGCTGAGCACCGTGATCGCCTCCACGCTGTTCGCCGGCGTGCAACCCGACTACGACAACGTCTGGCTCGAATACGGCCAGATCGGCCTCTACGGCCTGCTGTCGGGCTGGGTCGTGACCGGTTTCGTGACCGCGCTCATGGGCTTCTACGTCTCGGTGCGCGGCGACAAGCACGCGCTCTCGGCGAAACAGGTGGCCAACCACCCGATGAACCCCGAAGCACGCACCGCGATCATCATGCCGATCTGCAACGAAGACGTTGCCACGGTGTTCGCCGGCCTGCGCGCCACCTGCGAATCGGTTGCCGCCACCGGCCACGCGAAGCAGTTCGACGTGTTCGTGCTGTCCGACAGCTACAACCCCGAGACGGCCGCCGCCGAGCGCGCCGCCTGGGAAGACCTGCGCGCCGCACTGGCCGACAGCCCGAACCAGCCGCAGGTCGAGGTGTACTACCGCCTGCGCACCCGCCGCACGCACCGCAAGGCCGGCAACGTGGCCGACTTCTGCCGCCGCTGGGGCAAGGACTACCGCTACATGGTCGTGCTCGACGCCGACTCCGTGATGAGCGGCGACTGCCTGACCTCGATGGTCAAGCTGATGGAAGCCAACCCCACCGCCGGCATCATCCAGACCGCGACGCAGGCCATCGGCCACGTCACGCTGCACGCCCGCGCCCAACAATTCGCTTCCCGCGTGACGGGCCGCCTGTTCACGCTGGGCATGCAGTTCTGGCAACTGGGCGAGTCGCACTACTGGGGCCACAACGCGATCATCCGCGTCGAACCCTTCATGAAGCATTGCGCGCTGGCCCCGATCAAGGGCACCGGCGGCATGTCGGGCGGCATCATGTCGCACGACTTCGTCGAAGCCGCGCTGATGCGCCGTGCCGGCTACAACGTGTGGCTGGTGTCCGACCTGGTCGGCAGCTACGAACAGCAACCGCCGGACCTGCTGGCCGAACTGCAGCGCGACCGCCGCTGGTGCCAGGGCAACTTGCAGAACGCCCGCCTGATGGCCGAGCCCGGCATCCACCCGGTGCACCGCGCGATGTTCGTGACCGGCACCATGGCGTATGTCTCGGCACCGCTGTGGCTCGCGTTCCTGACGCTCGGCACCGCGCTGTGGCTCAGCGGCTCCAGCCTGGTTTCGAGCTGGAGCGTGCTGCCCGCCGAACTGGCTGGCCTGTGGGTCTGGACCCTGTGCCTGCTGTTCCTGCCGCGCGTGCTGGGCATCGCTGCCGTGCTGATGCGCCGCGAGCAACGCCAGTACGGCGGTGTGTGGGGCCTCGTGAAGAGCTCGGTGCTCGAAAGCGGCCTCGCCATCGTGCAGGCTCCGGTTCGCATGCTGGCCCACTCGCTGTTCGTGCTGGTCGCCCTCACCGGCATCAAGCTCGACTGGAAGTCGCCCCCGCGTGAAGCCAACGCCGTGCCGTGGAAGGTCGCAGCTTCGCAGCTGGCCCCGATGACGCTGGTGATCGCCATGCTGGCCGTCGGTGTCGCGATGATCGACCCGAGCGCGCTGATCTGGCTCATGCCCGTCGGCCTGCCGCTGCTGCTGGCGATTCCGCTGACCGTGCTGACCAGCCAGATCGCGCTGGGCACCACGCTGCGCGACCGCGGCTTCCTGCTGATTCCCGAGGAATCGCGTTCGCCGGCGGTGCTGCGCCGCGCCTGGATGCATGCGCTGCGCCTCGCGCGCCCTGCACTGGCAACTGCCTGATGCGCTGAAGACACAGCACCTCGAAAAGCCGGCCTCAGGGTCGGCTTTTTTCATGGCGCGTGGCTAGAATCGCCCACTCTTTTCAACCTACGGATCACTCGATCCCCTGGAGCGCCAAGTGCCCCGATTCGCCGTCATCACTCTCTGACGCCGACAACACCACTTCACTGGTCATGTCGGGCGCCAAGCTGCGCATCCCGCTGACCAGACACGGCCCACCGGCCGCTGAAGTCGACTCCCTTTCCAGCTTCGCTCCCGCACGTTGTCGGTTCTTCCTGATTTCCATCTGGAGAACAACGTGTTCCCTCTCTCTTCTTCCCTTTCGTCGATTCCACTGCGCAAGTACCCCCGTACGGCGCATCTGGAAGGCTCGCGCCTGCAGGCCGGCGATACCGACGATGGCCAGACGCCGTTGTCCGCGCTGCAGGGCCAGCATGTGGTCATCGAGGAAAAGCTCRATGGCGCCAATGCGGCAGTGTCCTTTACCTCTGCGGGCGAACTGCTGCTGCAATCGCGCGGCCACTACCTGGCCGGCGGCGCGGGCGAGCGGCAGTTCAACCTGTTCAAGCACTGGGCCGCCGCGCATGAAGCGGCGCTGCTCGAACGGCTCGAAGACCGCTACGTGATGTACGGCGAGTGGTGCTTTGCCAAGCACAGCTGTTGGTACGACCGGCTGCCGGCCTTCTTCCTGGAGTTCGATCTCTACGACCGGCGGGCAGAGTGCTTTCTCTCCACGCCTGCCCGGCATGCGCTGCTGGCCGATAGCCCGGTGCTGTCGGTGCCCGTGCTGTACGAGGGCGAGATGCCGCGCCATGCGAAGGCGTTGCGCGCACTGGTGCGGCCCTCTCTGGCACGCAGCGCCGAATGGAAGCCGGCCTTCGAACAAGCCGTGGCGCAGGAAGGCCAGCCGCTCGATCTCGTGCGGCAGCAAACCGACCTGTCTGATCTGGCCGAGGGCCTGTACCTCAAGACCGAATCGGACGGCCAGGTGACGGGCCGCTACAAGTGGGTGCGGCCCGACTTCGTGCAGACCATCCTCGACTCGGGCTCGCACCACAGCCGCCGGCCGGTGCTGCCCAACCAGCTCGCGCCGGGCGTGAACCTCTACGCGCCGACGCCACCAGTGAATTGGGAAGACCTGGGGCTGCGCACGCTGCACGACCCCGCCGCGCTGACAACAACAACGACAAGGAGGCCGCGATGACCTGCGACGAACTGCGCGCATTGGTGCCCATGCCCGGACAGGGCTGCGACTGGGCCCGATGCTGCGAGCTGCTGCCGGCCCTGCTGCGCCTCGAAGAGACGCCGCAGGACCCGTACTACCACGCCGAAGGCAACGTCGGCATCCACACGCGCATGGTGCTCGACGCGCTGATGCAGGACCCGCACTTTGAGCGCGCCGATGCCGACGGCCGCTTCGTGCTGTTCATGGCCTGCCTGCTGCACGACATCGCCAAGCCCGACACCACCGTGATCGATGAAGCCAGCGGCCGCATCGGCCAGCCCGGCCATTCGCGCCGCGGTGCGGTCGATGTGCGGGTGCTGATGTGGAAGGCGCGCGTGCCCTTCGCACTGCGCGAGGCCGTGTGCCGGATCATCGCCGTGCACCAGGTGCCGTTCCACGCGTTCGCCTCGCGCAAGGGCGAGCGGCCCGAGCGGCTGGTGCACAGGCTCTCGTGGGAGTTGAGCCTGCCCGACCTGTGCTGCGTGGCGCGCTGCGACATGCTGGGCCGCCACTGCGAAAGGCGCGCAGACGGCCTGGCCGACATCGCGCTCTTCGAACAGCTCGCGCAGGAGGAAGGCTGCTGGGACGGCCCTCGCAAGATGGCCGATGCGCACACGCGCCTCGCCTACTTCCGCGGCGCCGACACCAGCCCCGACTACCCGCTGTTCCAGGCGCCGGGTTCGCAGGTCACGGTGATGTGCGGCCTGCCCGCGAGCGGCAAGAACCACTGGGTGGCGCAGCACCGCAAGGGCTGGCCGGTCGTGTCCTTCGACGATGCGCGCGCCGAACTGGGACTGAAGCATGGCGAGAACGATGGGCTCGCCGCGCACCACGCGGTCGATCAGGCAAAAGCACTGCTGCGCAAGCAGGAACGCTTCGTCTGGAACGCCACGCACCTGAGCCAGCAGATGCGCACCAAGACGCTGGACCTGCTCTGGGCGTACCACGCGCAGATCGAGCTGGTGTACCTGGAGGTGCCGCATCCGGAGCTGATGCGCCGCAACCGCGAGCGCGACACCACGCTGTCGAACGCGGGCATCGAGCGGATGCTGCACCGCTGGGAACTGCCGGCGCCGATCGAGGCGCACGACACGGTCTACGACGTGCAGACCTGAAAACGACGAAGCCCGCCCGGGGCATGCCCCGGCGGGCTTCTATCCATCCATATATATGTACGCGGCTTAGAACGGCAGCTTGGGGCCGCCAGGGCCACCCATGCCGCCCATCCCCTTCATGCCCCCCATGCGCTTCATCATCTTCATGAGGCCGGCGCCCTTCATCTTCTTCATCATCCCCTGCATCTGCTCGAACTCGTTGAGCAGGCGGTTCACTTCCTGAACCTGCACGCCCGCGCCGGCCGCGATGCGGCGCTTGCGGGTGGCCTTGAGCAGCTCGGGCTTGCGGCGCTCCAGCGGCGTCATGCTCTGGATGATCCCTTCCTTGCGGCGGATGTCGCGCTCGGCACGCGTCATGTCGGCCTCGGTGGCCTTGGCAGCCATCTGCTGCGGCAGCTTGTCCATCAGGCTCGAGAGGCCGCCCATCTGCTTCATCTGCTGCAGCTGGCCGAGGAAGTCGTTGAGGTCGAAGCCTGCGCCGCTCTTGACCTTGGCCGCGAGCTTCTGCGCCGCCGCCACGTCCACGCCGGCCGTGACCTGTTCGACCAGCGCGACGATGTCGCCCATGCCGAGGATGCGGCCCGCATGGCGCTCGGCGTCGAACACCTCGAGGCCGTCGATCTTCTCGCTGGTGCCGGCGAACTTGATCGGCACGCCGGTGACCTGCCGCACCGACAGCGCCGCACCGCCGCGCGAGTCGCCGTCGGTCTTGGTCAGGATGATGCCGGTGAGGGGCAGCGCCTCCTTGAAGGCCTTGGCGGTGTTGATCGCGTCCTGGCCCTGCATGGCATCGACCACGAACAGGGTTTCGACCGGGTCGAGCGCCGCATGCAGCTGCTTGATTTCGGTCATCAGCACTTCGTCGATCGCAAGACGGCCGGCGGTGTCGACCAGCAGCACGTCGAAATAGTGGCGCTTGGCGTGATCGAGTGCGGCGCGCGCGATGTCCAGCGGCTTCTGGTCGGGCGTGCTCGGGAACCATTCGGCGCCGGCCTGCTTCGTGACCGTCTTGAGCTGCTCGATGGCCGCGGGGCGGTACACGTCGCCCGACACCGTGAGCACCTTCTTCTTGCGCTTCTCGATCAGGTGCTTGGCGAGCTTGGCGGTGGTGGTGGTCTTGCCGGCCCCCTGCAGGCCGGCCATCAGGATCACCGCGGGCGGCTGGGCCGCGAGGTTGATGTCGGAGATGCCCTCGCCCATGGTGGCAGCGAGCTCGCGGTTCACGATGCCGACCAGCGCCTGGCCGGGCTTGAGCGAGCCCAGCACTTCCTGGCCCAGCGACTTTTCCTTCACCCGGGCGACGAAGTCGCGCACCACGGGCAGCGCCACGTCGGCCTCGAGCAGCGCCATGCGCACCTCGCGCAGCATGTCCTGCACGTTGCTTTCGGTGATGCGGGCCTGGCCGCTCATCGTCTTGACGAGGCGGGAGAACTTTTCTGTAAGGGCGGTGGCCATGAAGGAAATACCTTGTTGTCCGCTCGAGCGAACCGATGGAAAGTCGTGAAAACCTGGAGCCAGTACGCGGGCACTGCCATTCGCGAAACACCGCGGAACCGGCTTTGCCGGGCCGCCGGTGTTGCCCCCGGCAGGGGGTGGGCGAAGCGACACGAAGTGCGCGAAGCCTGGGGGCGAGCCTTTACACTCCACCGATGATTTTAGCGATCCCCTCCCCACTCGGCGTGGCGCTGGGCATCGCCACCGCGGCTGCCTACGGTTTTGCGGCGGCTGCGGGTGCCCGGCTCAGCCGTCAGACCACCCAATGGGCCCTTGGCATTGCATGGTTTCTGCACGCTGCAGCCCTGGGCCACGGACTCGTTGGCAGCGAGCCGCGCTTCGGCTTTGCGCCTGCGCTCTCGGTCACGGCCTGGCTGGTGCTCACCGTTTACGCGATCGAAAGCCGCATGTATCCCCAATTGAAGGTGCGGCGCGCGCTCGCCTGGCTGGGCGCGGCCGCCGTGCTGCTGGCCATCCTGTTCCCCGGCACGCCGCTGCATGTCACGGCCTCGCCCTGGTTGCCGTTGCACCTTGCACTGGGCATCGCCTCCTACGGACTGTTCGGCGCGGCCGTGGTGCACGCCTGGCTGATCACGCGCGCGGAGAAGCAGATTCGCTTCGCCAGCGGATCGCAGGGCGACAGCGGCGTGCCGCTGCTCACGCTCGAACGACTCACCTTCCGCTTCGTGACCGCGGGCTTCGTTCTGCTGTCGGCCACGCTGCTGGCCGGCCTGCTGTTCAGCGAGCAGCTGTACGGCGCGGCGGGCCGCGTCTGGAAATGGGACCACAAGACCATCTTCTCGGTGCTCGCCTGGATCACCTTCGCGATCCTGTTGATCGGCCGCGCACGCTTCGGCTGGCGCGGCCGCACGGCTCGCCGGGTGCTGTATGCCGGCTCGGCGCTGCTGCTGCTGGCCTATGTGGGTTCCCGCTTCGTGCTCGAAGTGGTGCTGGCGCGGCCTCCTCTTGTATGAAGTACCTGCTCGTCCTCGCGGTGCTCTGGATCGCCATCTGGCTCTGGCGCAAGAACCGGCGCGAAGAGATGCGCGATGCCGAGCGCGAGCGCGCGGCCAAGGCGCAGCGGCCGACCGCGCCGCCGACGGTCGGCGCACCGCAAGCCATGGTGCGCTGCGCCCACTGCGGCCTGCACCTGCCTGCGAGCGACGCAATTGCCGGCCCCGGCGACACGGTCTATTGCAGCACCGCACACCGTCAAGCCGCTGCGGCGGCGCGCGGCTGAACAAGCACTCCGCTCCATGAGCACCCCTCTCTGGTCGCGCGGCGAGCCGGTCACCGACTGGGACCTGCTCGAGCAAGGCAGCAGCGAAAGCTCCGCCCTGCTCCGGCTCTGGCGCGGCTTCATGGCCGYCCGCTGCTTCGTGGCGCTGGTGCTGGTGCTGCTGCAGGGCGTGGCTTTTGCGCTCGGGCAGACGATGCAGGCGGTGGCCATCGCGATCTCCGCGGGCTACCTGGTCGCCACCTGGCTGGAAATGCGCTATGCGCACTTCGAGCCGCCAATCCGCGGTTTCTCGACGCTCTGGCTCCTGACCATCGGCGTCGATCTCGGGACCTTCACCGCCTTGCAGGTGATGCAGGGCGGCAACGTCAACTACACGCCGCTGTTCGCGCTGCCGGTGCTCATGAGCGCGGTGCTGGGCACGGTGATCGTGAGCCTCGGCACCACGGCCACCGTCACGCTGCTGCTGCTGGCCGATGCTGGCTGGCACTGGCTGCAGCAGCCCGGCGACTCCTCGACCCGCTTCGTGCAGGCGGCGCTCACCGGCACCGGGCTTTTCGTGGTGGCCCTGCTGGCGCACGAACTGGCGCTGCGGCTGGCGCGCGAAGAGGCGGTGGCGCAGCGCAACCGCAGCAGCGCGCAGATGCAGGCGGAGGTCAACGACCTGGTGATCGAGACGCTCAGCGAAGGCGTGCTGGTGATCGATGCCGAAGGCCTGGTGCATGCGGCCAACCCCGCCGCCGATGCGATCCTCGGGCAGGGCCTGGCGAGACTGTCCCTGCCTTTCGCCCTGCACACCCAGCCCGCCTGGCATGCATTGGCGGCGCTGGCGCGCCAGACCTTCGCGCGACGGGCGCCGCAAACGGAAGAGATACCGGTGGCGCAGGCACGCGGCGCGGCGCGCGAAGTGCGCGTACGCACCCGGCTCACGCCCACCAGCGACAAGCGCGCCGACAGCCTCTGCGTGATGTTCCTGCAGGACCTGCGCGAACTCGAGGCCCGCATCCGCACCGAGAAACTGGCCGCGATGGGCCGCATGTCGGCCGCCGTGGCGCACGAGATCCGCAACCCTCTGGCCGCCATCACCCAGGCCAGCGCGCTGCTCAGCGAAGACCTGACCGATCCCGCGCACCGCAAGCTGACCGACATGGTGCAACACAACGCGCAGCGCCTGGCCCGCATCGTGGACGATGTGCTCGATGTTTCGCGGGCACGCCAGCAGCGCGTGCTCTCGCTCGGCGAGCAGGTGGTGCTCGATCCCGCGGTGCAGGTGCTGGCCGAGGAGTGGATGCGCCAGACGCAGCGCAAGGGCGTGCGCATCGCGCTCGACGCGCCCAACAGCGACGTGCGCTTCGACGCCGAGCACCTGCGCCGCCTGCTGGTGAATCTGCTCGACAACGCGTCGCGCTATGCGGGCAAGCACGAAGGCTCGATCCAGGTCATCACCACGCTGCAGCGCGGCAACTCCAACCGCCCCAGCCTGCAGGTGTGGAGCGACGGCGCGCCGCTGGAGCCGGCGGTGCAGCGCCACCTGTTCGAGCCCTTCTTTTCCTCCGAGAGCCGCTCCAGCGGGCTCGGCCTGTTCCTCTGCCGCGAACTGTGCCGGCGCCATGGTGCCGCCATCGGCTACGAGCGGCGCGCGCTGGTGCCGGGCGGCCCCGAGGGCAACGAATTCTTCGTCAGCTTCGCCGCCAGCGAGAACCGGCTGACACAATAGCGCCGTGAGCACCCCCCTGTCTTCCACCCCGCGTCCCGCGCAGATCCTCGTCATCGACGACGAGCCCGATCTGCGCACGCTCTATGAATTGACGCTGCTGCGCGAGGGCTACCGCGTCGAGGCTGCGGGCAGCGTGTCGGAAGCCTGGCAGCACCTCGAGGCCGGGCGCTTCGATGCGGTGATCACCGACATGCGGCTGCCCGACGGACAGGGCATGGAGATCATCCACCGCATCCAGAAGAACCAGCGCAGCGAACGCTGCGTGGTGATGACGGCCTACGGCTCGGCGGAAAACGCGGTCGAGGCGCTCAAGGCGGGAGCCTTCGACTACCTCACGAAGCCGGTCGACCTGAAGCAGTTCCGCGCCGTGGTTGCCTCGGCGGTGCAGGCCACCCGGGCGCCCGCCGTGCAGGTCAAGCCCGCGCAGGCGGCATCGACCGGCGTCAGCGAGCGCGCAGCGGATGCACAGCCGGTCACCGGCAGCGGCGTGACGGCGCTCGACCGCCTGGTGGGCGACTCGGACCCGATGCGCCTCGTCAAGTCGCGCATCGCGAAGGTGGCGCGCGGCATGGCGCCGGTGCTGGTGCGCGGCGAGTCCGGCACCGGCAAGGAGCTGGTGGCACGGGCCGTGCACGCATGCAGCCAGCGCAGCGAAGGGCCTTTCGTCGCCGTCAACTGCGGCGCGATTCCCGAGAACCTGCTCGAAGCCGAATTCTTCGGAGCCCGGAAGGGCTCGTACACCGGCTCGTCGCAAGACCGCGACGGCTACTTCCAGGCCGCGCGCAGCGGCACGCTGTTCCTCGACGAAATCGGCGACCTGCCGCTGGCCATGCAGTCGAAGCTGCTGCGCGCCATCCAGGAACGCAGCGTGCGCTCGATCGGCTCGACGCAGGAAGAAGCGGTCGACGTGCGCATCGTGAGCGCCACCCACAAGGACCTGCACGCCGAAGTGCAGGCCGGCCGCTTCCGGCAAGATCTTTTCTACCGCCTCAACGTGATCGAGATTGCGGTGCCCGCGCTGCGCGACCGCCGCGAAGACCTGCCCGCGCTCTGCGCCGCGCTGCTCGCGCGCATCGCGCAGGACGGCGGGCTCCCGGTGCCGCATCTGTCGGCCGAGCTGCTACGCCGCCTGGCGCTGCATCCGCTCGACGGCAATGTGCGCGAGCTCGAGAACCTGCTGCATCGCGCGGTGGCGCTCAACGACGGCGATGAGCTGCACCTCGACCTGATGGGCGGAAACGTCGCGACGACAATGGCCGCCGCCGAGGGGTCTGCAACGGCACCGTCCGGGCCGAACGGCCAGCCGCCACCGGCAGCCGCCGCACCGGTTGCCATCGCACCTGTGGCAGAACTCAAGCCCGCCCCGCCGCCGCTGCCTTCGGACCTGCAGGCCTACCTCGATCAGCAGGAGCGCGAAATCCTCGTGCGTGCGCTGCACGAAAGCGGCTTCAACCGGACCGCGGCCGCTGCACGGCTCGGCATGAGCCTCCGGCAGATCCGCTATCGCATCGCGCGCCTGGGCATCACCACGCCCAACGGCGACGATGGCGCCAGCAGCCATGCCGACGACTGAAGCCCCCGCGGCCCCCACCACGCCCCCCGCCGATGACGGGCTCTGGCAAGCCGGCTGGTATCGCTTCGCCAAGGCATTGCGCTYGCCGAACTTCGGCCCCCGCCCCACCGGCGCACAGACCGACCTGATCGTGCTGCATTCGATCAGCCTGCCGCCCGGCGAATACGGCGGGGAAGCCGTGCAGCAGCTCTTCACGAACCAGCTCGACTGGGACGCGCATCCCTACTTCCAGTCGATTCGCGGCCTCGCGGTGTCCTCGCACTTCTATGTGCGCCGCAACGGCGAGCTCTGGCAGTTCGTGAGCTGCGACGACCGCGCCTGGCACGCCGGCGTGTCGTCGTGGCGCGGCCGCGGCAACTGCAACGACGATTCGATCGGCATCGAACTCGAAGGCCTCGAAGGCCAGCCCTTCGAAGAGGCGCAGTACGAAACGCTGATCAGCCTCTGCCCCGCGATTGCGCAGCACTACGCCGTCGCCTACATCGCGGGCCACGAGCACATCGCGCCGGGCCGAAAGCAGGACCCGGGCGCCGGCTTCGATTGGCGATTGCTGCGCGAGCAACTCGGCTGGAATCCACAGATGTTTCCCCCGCAGGTGATGCAGCGCTAATTTTTTCAATCGCGTGACGCCCTGCGATGCGCTGCCCCTGCGCCGCAGCAATCTCGAAAATGCAAACGCGCAGCGCAGCAACCATGCGCCTTGCAGGCCCAAATCGGCTCGCAAGCCACGCCCCATGCGGGTTGCGCGACCATAGGCCAGTATTCACGCGGCATCGCCGGTTGTGTCGATGCCTAGATAGATACCCCTACTACTAAAAATTGCTGCAAAACACTACCTGTAGTGGCTTGTAGCCCCCCGGCACCCTAGATATAGTGTCCTCCGTCCGGTCAACAACGCCGGCGCAACGCCCAGCCAAGGCGCTGCCACCCAACAAGAATTGCCAACCGAGAGGAAGCGAATGCAAACTGCCCTGAACACCCCATCGACCCCGCGTGCCGTTCCCTCGACGCCGCCGCAGCAACGAGACACCGCGGGCTCCCCCACCGGCCAGAACCTCGCGCACTACCAGATCATCCGCCGCAACGGCGCGGTCGTTCCCTTCGAGCCGAACAAGATCGCCATCGCGATGATGAAAGCCTTCCTGGCCGTGCACGGCACCCAGGGCGCGGCTTCGGCCAGCGTGCGCGAAACGGTCGATGCGCTCACGCAGGGCGTGATCCGCGCCATGGTGCGCTCGCGTCCGGGCGGCGGCACCTTCCACATCGAAGACGTGCAGGACCAGGTCGAGCTCGGCCTGATGCGCGGCGGCCACCACGAAATCGCCCGTGCCTACGTGCTGTACCGCGAACGCCGCACGCAGGAGCGTTCCAGGCAGGTCGAGCAGGAAGCGCCGGCCACGCCGACGCTGCATGTGCTGGACAACGGCGAACGCGTCGCGCTCGACCTGAACCAGCTCAAGGGCCTGATCGAATCCGCCTGCGAAAACCTGGGCGACAGCATCACCGCCGCGCCGATCGTCGCCGAGACGATGCGCAACCTGTACGACGGCGTGCCGCTCGACGAGGTCTACAAGGCCTCGATCCTGGCGGCCCGCACGCTGATCGAGAAAGACCCCGACTACACCTTCGCCACCGCCCGCCTGCTGCTGCACACGATCTTCAAGGAGATCATCGGCCGCGAAGTGATGCCGGTCGACCGTGCCACGGCCTACGCCGACTACTTCCCGCAGTTCATCAAGAAGGGCGTCGAGAACGACCTGCTCGACGAGAAGCTGCTGCAGTACGACCTGCCCCGCCTGGGCGCCGCGCTCAAGGCCGAACGCGACCTGCAGTTCGACTACCTCGGCCTGCAAACCCTGTACGACCGCTACTTCCTGCACGTGCGCAAGACCCGCATCGAACTGCCGCAGGCCTTCTTCATGCGCGTGGCCATGGGCCTGTCGCTCGGCGAAATCGACCGCGAAGCCCGCGCCATCGAGTTCTACGAAGTGCTGTCGTCCTTCGACTTCATGTCGAGCACGCCCACGCTGTTCAACGCCGGCACGCTGCGTTCGCAACTGTCGAGCTGCTACCTGACCACCGTGCCCGACGACCTCGACGGCATCTACGAGTCGATCAAGGAAAACGCCCTGCTCTCGAAATTCGCGGGCGGCCTGGGCAACGACTGGACCCGCGTGCGCGCGCTCGGCAGCCACATCAAGGGTACCAACGGCGAATCGCAGGGCGTGGTGCCGTTCCTCAAGGTGGTGAACGACACCGCCGTGGCGGTGAACCAGGGCGGCAAGCGCAAGGGCGCCGTCTGCACGTACCTCGAATCGTGGCACCTCGACATCGAGGAGTTCCTGGAACTGCGCAAGAACACCGGCGACGACCGCCGCCGCACGCACGACATGAACACGGCCAACTGGATTCCCGACCTCTTCATGCGCCGCGTGATGGAAAAGGGCACCTGGACGCTGTTCTCGCCCTCCAACGTGCCCGACCTGCACGACCTGTTCGGCGCCGATTTCGAGAAGGCCTACACCGCCTACGAAGAGAAGGCCGCCCGCGGCGAGATCAAGCCCGCGCGCACCATCCAGGCCTCGGACCTGTGGCGCAAGATGCTCACGATGCTGTTCGAGACCGGGCATCCGTGGATCACGTTCAAGGACGCCTGCAACGTGCGCTCGCCGCAGCAGCACGCCGGCGTCGTGCACTCGTCGAACCTCTGCACCGAGATCACGCTCAACACCAGCGACACCGAAACCGCCGTCTGCAACCTGGGTTCGGTGAACCTGCTGCAGCATCTGAAGGACGGCAAGGTCGACCAGGAAAAGCTCAAGCGCACGATCTCGACGGCCATGCGCATGCTCGACAACGTGATCGACATCAACTACTACGCCGTGAAGAAGGCGCGCGACTCGAACCTGCGCCACCGTCCGGTCGGCCTGGGCCTGATGGGCTTCCAGGATGCGCTCTATGAGCTGCGCATCCCCTACGCCTCGCAGGAGGCCGTGCAGTTCGCCGACGAGTCGATGGAAGCCATCTGCTACCACGCCTACTGGGCATCGACCGACCTGGCCCGCGAACGCGGCAAGTACTCGAGCTACAAGGGCTCGCTGTGGGACAAGGGCATCCTGC